>JAHEBK010000208.1 GCA_024642295.1 Flavobacterium sp.
ATAGTATTGGCGAAATGCGTTTTGTTTTTCCTGATCCAGCGATTAAAGGAGTTGTTGCTTATGAATCTAAAAATGATTTTAAGGCAAAAGGGCAAGACGATGCTTTGGTGCTTAAATTAAAAGTTGATGGTCAAGAAAAAATCGTTACGCTAGTGGGATCAAAAGGGAAAATTGGAGAACCTAAAACTGTGAAGATTGGTACTATCGATTACAACTTTTTCTACGGAAGTAAAGCCTATGAGTTGCCTTTCAAAATTCAATTAAATGATTTTATAGCACAAAAATATCCTGGAACAGAAAAAAGTTATTCTTCTTTCGAGAGTAAAGTAACAGTTTTAGATAATGATGAAAAACCTTTTGATGCTAGAATTTTTATGAATAATGTGTTAGACCACGAAGGATATCGCTTTTTTCAATCCTCTTTTGATCCAGATGAAAAAGGAACGGTATTATCTGTAAACCATGATTTCTGGGGGACTAATATTACGTATTTTGGATATTTCATGTTATTCTTTTCGATGATGGCTATTATGTTTACCAAACATTCTCGTTTTGCTGATTTAAAAAGAAAATTGGAAGTGGTGAAAGAGAAAAAAGAAAAGTTATTGACTATTCTAATCTTATTATTGAGTTTTAATGGTTTTGCACAAATGCATAATCACGAACACGATGCGAATGGACATCATGACGATCATGCAGAGAGTTCGACTCATGTTCGCATGAAGCCAACCGAAAAACAATTGGATTCCCTATTGAATAAATTTAAAGTTTCAGAAAGTCATGCGGCAAAATTTGGACGATTAATTATTCAAGATGCAGGGGGAAGAATGAAACCTATCAATACTTTTTCTTCTGAATTGTTGCGAAAAGTAAGTCATGCCAATGATTGCAAAGGAATGAATTCAGACCAAGTATTTTTGTCCATGTCCCAATATGCCCAATTGTGGATTGAAGTACCTATCATTTACATCAAATCTGGAAATGATAGTATTCGAAAAATTATTGGTATTGATACCAAAGCTAAATATGCTCCTTTCGTTTCGTTCTTTGACGAAAAAGGGAATTACAAATTATCTCCGTATTTAGATGAAGCCTACAAAGCCGCTAATCCAAATCAGTTTCAAAAAGATTTTGTGGAAACGGATAAAAAAGTCAACTTGATGGAATCAGCATTGAGTGGTTCTATTTTGAAAATTTTCCCAATTCCGAATGATAAAAACAATAAATGGATTTCCTTTTTAGAAGTAGGAGAATCAGGAATGAAAGGCATGGACTCAACCTATACAAAGAGTGTTTTACCTTTGTATTTTGGTTCTTTAAATAATGCGTCTATTTCAACAAATTATAAAAACGCCGATGATTTATTAGAAAGCTTACATGGTTTTCAACGAAAATTTGGAGCCAAAGTAATGCCTACAGAGGATAAAGTGACAACAGAAATATTGTATAATAAATATGATGTGTTTCAAAAACTATCCTATTGGTATATTTATGCAGCAATCTTAATGTTGTTTTTTACAATTTTACGTATTTTCAAAGAGCGTAAAATAGTGGCTATTGCAGTCAATACAATGCATGTCATTATTGGATTATTATTTGCTTTACATACAGCTGGATTAATTGCTCGTTGGTATATTTCGGGTCATGCACCTTGGAGTAATGCTTATGAATCTATTATTTATATTGCTTGGGCTACTATGTTTTTTGGTTTGGCTTTTGATATTAAATCCAAATTGACTGTTGCTTCTTCTGCTTTTGTTACTGCGATGATTTTAATGGCGGCGTATATGAATTGGATTGATCCCGAAATTGCCAACTTGCAACCCGTGCTTAATTCCTATTGGTTAATGATTCACGTAGCAGTAATTGTGGCAAGTTACGGTCCTTTTGCTTTAGGTATGATTTTAGGTTTTGTTTCTTTGTTGTTAATCTTTTTTACCAATGAAAAGAATAAAACTAAGATGGATTTGAATATTAAAGAAATCACTTATATCAACGAAATGTCGTTGACAATTGGTTTAATCATGTTGACAATTGGTAACTTCCTAGGAGGACAATGGGCAAATGAAAGTTGGGGGCGTTATTGGGGTTGGGACCCAAAAGAAACTTGGGCTTTAATAAGTATTATGGTCTATGCTTTTGTGATTCATTCTCGTTTTGTTCCTTCATTAAGAGGGAAGTGGGTTTTTAACCTTATGAGTATGTTCGCTTTTATTTCGATTTTATTTACTTATTATGGTGTGAATTTTCACTTAGTTGGATTGCATTCCTATGCTAGTGGTGAAGCGAAATCATTAGATTGGATTTGGTATACGATGGGAACTATTGCTTTTATAGGAGCTATAACTTATCCAAAATATTTAAAGTATTATAAGAAGTAGTTCTCAAAATACATTCAAAAAAAGTCCGAAAAGAAATTTTCGGACTTTTTTTGTTCTAATCAAAGATTCATTAGGATTTTTTTCGATGTTTCCAGCGTTTGTGAGTCCAGAAATAATATTCAGGAGCTTCATGAATTTGTTTTTCAACTTCATGAATAAAGTCGTGGGTAATTTTGTATTCAGGTAATGTTTTTGCATCATCAGCAATAGGTATTAAAGTAGCTTCATAATAACCTCTTTTTACTTTTTTTACTTTGACAAAAAGAACACTCAAATCATATTTACGAGCAATCATTTCAGCGCCAGTATGGACTGGAACTTCAATGCCCATAAATGTATGGTAATGAAAAATACGATCTAGTTTAGGCGATTGATCACTAGCTAGTCCATACATAGACATTGTTTTTTCCCTTTGATTTTTAGCGATATAAGGAATTGTTTCTCTCGTAACAACTAATTTAGTACCATATTTTGAACGTATATTTCGAACCAATCGGTCAAAATAATCATTATTTACTTTTTTATATGTGGCTATAGATTTGAATGTTGTTTTTTCATTAACGGACATTAACCATTCCCAACTAGCATAGTGCGAGGCGAGCATAACAATACTTTTTCCTTTTTTTTCATATTCTTGCAATAGTCCAATATTTGTCATGACAAAACGTTTATTCATCTCTTTAGTAGAAATGGTCATTGTTTTTATCATTTCTAAAAACATATCACATAAATGTTTGTATGATTTTTTTTCAATTTTAAGACGTTCATTAACACTAAGATAGGGAAGGGCTAGAGCTAAATTATCACGAACCACTTTTTTTCTATATCCTATAATGTAATAAACAATGAGATAAACAAAATCAGACAAGCAGTAAAAAACACGAAAAGGAAGAATGGAAATTAACCAAAGAAAGGGGTATGCTATAATATATACAAGAAATTGCATGCGGTATTTTTTCTTGCAAATATAACCAAAAATGAATAGTATATTAATTATAGTAGGAAACAACAGGGCTCTTTAAGAATTACTATATTTACAACTTACAACTTAAATGATTTTATGAATAGTATTTTGATTGCAATTATTATTGCGAATATTTTGATGAGCTACAAAGGTTTTAATGATGATCATTTTTTTAGAAAATATGAATTTCATATGGGACGCGTTCGTTCTGGTCAAAAAATTAGAATAATATCTTCTGCTTTTTTACATGCTGATTTAAGCCATTTGGCTTTTAATATGATTACACTTTACTTTTTTGCTCCTGTAGTCATTGGTTATATGGGAGATTTGTCTTTTATTTTAATCTATTTTGGAAGTATAATTTTCGGAAGTTTGTTAACTATTTATTTCCATAAAAGAAACCATAGTTATAGAGCGATTGGTGCTTCTGGTGCTGTAACTGGGGTATTATACTCGGCAATTTTATTACAACCTGACATGATGTTGGGATTATTTTTTATTGTTCCTATCCCTGCTTACTTATTCGGGATTTTTTATTTATTGTATTCAATATATGGTATGAAAGCTAAAAATGACAATATTGGTCACACTGCTCATTTTGGAGGTGCAATGGGGGGGTATTTAATTACTCTTTTAATAATGCCTCATTTGCTTTTTGATCATGCTTTGATGGTTGCGTTATTAACGATTCCAATTGTAGTTTTATTTGGAATGGCTAAAATGAAGAAGCTATAATGGCATAACTTTTGAAAAGATACCAATCAAACAATAACCTAATAAGATATAAAATGAAAAAAACAGTATTGA
>JAHEBK010000209.1 GCA_024642295.1 Flavobacterium sp.
CTACTAATGGTGCGGGTGCTTTTGGTGCCAGTTTAAACATGCTTACGGACAATTATGCCACACAAAGTAACGGCGAAATTTCCAATTCATACGGAAGTTTCAATACACACAAGCATACAGTAAAATTCAGTACAGGATTGATGAACGATCATTTTGAATTGGCGGGTCGTTTGTCCACTTTAAAATCAGATGGTTATGTAGATAGAGCGAGTTCTGATTTAAAATCTTACTTTTTACAAGGGACTTATGTTGGGAAAACCACTTTAATTAAAGCCTTGGTTTTTGGAGGATTCGAACGTACTTATCAATCTTGGAATGGTGTAGATGCTGCAACATTAACAACAAATAGAACTTACAATTCGGTTGGTGAAAAATACAGTGATACGGGTGATTTTGAGGGTTTTTACGAAAACCAAGTAGACAACTACAATCAAGATCACGCACAATTGCATTGGAACGAAAAAATATCCAATCATTGGAATACCAACTTAGCGATTCATTATACTAAAGGAAAAGGATATTATGAGGAATATGTAGATGATTGGTTGTATTCTAATGTTTATTATGCCTACGATTCTCAATATTCATTTCTAGGATTAAATCCAATAACCGTTGATGGAAATCTAATAACATCAACTGATTACACTCGTAGAAAATGGTTGGATAATGATTTTTATGGAACTACTTTTTCAGCTAATTATAAAAATGAAAAAATAGATTTTATAGTGGGTGGTGGTTATAATAAATATGATGGAGCCCATTTTGACCAAATTCTTTGGGCGCAATATGCTTCCAACAGTCAACCTGGACAAATTTATGATTCCAGTGATGCAGTTAAAAAAGACGGAAATATTTTTGCGAAAGCTAATTATCAATTAACTGCCCAATTGAGTTTGTTCGGAGATTTGCAATTAAGAAATGTAAATTATAAGACCGATAGCGCTGAAACAGGAAATATAAATGATAATTTTAATTTCTTTAATCCAAAAGCAGGTTTTACATATAATATCAACACTAACAACGCATTATACTTTTCATACGCTAGAGCCAATCGTGAACCCAATAGAAGCGATTACAAAAATGGCAGTCCAAGACCCGAAAGATTAAACGATTTTGAATTGGGTTGGAAATTAGCAAACAAACAAGTAAAATTTAATGCTAATGTATACTATATGGTTTATAAAGACCAACTAGTACTAACAGGACAATTAGACGATGTAGGTAGTCCAATACGCAAAAATAGTGGTGACAGTTACCGTTTAGGGATAGAGTTAGATGCAACAATTGGTGTTTTGAAAAATCTATTTATCTCCCCTAACATTACTGTAAGCACCAATAAAAACAAAGATTACATCCAGGAGAACGGTACTGATTTAATCAACTTAGGAAATACTAATATCGCTTATTCTCCCAATTTAATATTTGCAAACAACATCACATTTCTTCCTATAAAAAATTTGCAATTAGCTTTCCTAACTAAAGGAGTAGGTGAACAATATTTATCAAATAATGATGAAAAAGCATCACGTCTAAAATCCTATTTTGTAAATGATTTTAATTTATCTTACGAAATAAAACCAAAATCAGTTTTTAAATCAATCATTATTTCAGGTTTACTGAACAATGTTTTTGATGTAGATTATATCTCAAATGGAGTAGATTATGGCGGAGGATATATCTATTACTACCCTCAAGCAGGAATCAATTTCTTGGCGGGAGTAACCTTGAAATTTTAAAAAGCAAGTTTATAATTTAAAAGCCTGAAAATCATCATTTTCAGGCTTTTTTGTTAGTTATAAATCCGCAATGTGTTTCCGTTAACATCTACTCGATACTGTTTAAGAGGATATTTTTTGCCTGCACTTTGCCCTGAAAACAAATTGTATTCTGCATCATCACAAGGGCAAACAACCGTTGTTTTATCAATTTTTAATGGATCAGATGGATCGAGTTTTTTGAAAGCCATTGTAGAACAAGCACTCAAAGCCTGATTGGGACAAGCAGCATCAAAAGCATTATAACCACTACCTGAATTAAAAATAAAAATACCTTTGGCCCCTTGCCCAAATTGATAAATCCCATTAGCCACAAATTTTAAATCATTATACTGGGGTAAATCTAAGTTAATGGTAAGATTAACCGAATAGTTGGGTATATAAGGGTTTTGATTACTAACACTATTACCACTACAACTTATTATTAGCGCCATTAAAAAAGATAAAAAAAATATTTTTTTCATTGAAATAAAATAAATTAAAAGGATTAGTGAAACAAATTTAATTTATTTAACTTTGAAATTGATATGATTAACATATAATTATAGACTAATAAAAATAATAGTATCTTTGTGGAAAGGAATCCCGTTTTGATGGGATTTTTTCTATTTATATAAATGACATAACTATGAGTGCAATATCTTATTATACAGCCGAAGGATTAAAAAAACTAAGAGATGAATTGGATTATCTAAAGACCGTTATGCGTCCAAAAGCTTCCGCAGATATTGCCGAAGCTAGAGACAAAGGGGATTTATCCGAAAATGCAGAATACGATGCTGCCAAAGAAGCGCAAGGAATGTTAGAAATGCGTATTGCAAAACTAGAAGAAGTTCATGCTAACGCAAGATTGATTGACGAAACGCATTTAGATCTTTCAAAAGTATTGGTTTTATCGAAAGTAAAAATCAAGAACCAAGCTAATGGAATGGAGATGAATTATACATTGGTAGCCGAAAGTGAAGCCGATTTAAAAACAGGAAAAATCTCGGTAACTTCTCCTATTGGAAAGGGATTACTGGGGAAATCAGTAGGCGAAGTCGCTGAAATTACTGTTCCAAATGGTGTTTTGAAATTTGAGATTTTAGAGATTTCTAGAGAGTAAAAAGTTTAATCGGTTAATAGTTTAACCGATTAAACATTAACCGATTAAACAATTCTATAATGTCAAGTATTTTTTCTAAAATCGTAAACGGAGAAATCCCGTGTTATAAAATAGCCGAAGACGATGACTATTTGGCTTTTTTAGATGTCAATCCAAATGCTAAAGGACATACACTTTGTATTCCTAAAGTAGAAATTGACAAAATTTTTGACCTAGACGAAGCTCATTATTTAGGCTTGATGCAATTTTCTAGAAAAGTAGCACTTGCACTTGAGAAAACTATCCCGTGCAATAGAGTGGGAATCTCCGTAATTGGTCTCGAAGTCCCTCATGCGCATGTCCATCTTATTCCCATTAACCATATGGATGATATGCGATTTTTGTCAAAAGTAAAAATGACTACTGCCGAATTTGAAACTTTGGCAAAAGAAATCCAATCCAACTTATAGTTTCGTTTCAAAGATGAAACCCCTACTCCTACTCATTCCTTTCTTTTTTAGCTTTTTTTGTTTTAGTCAAACCAATGCTAAATACGATTTGGTTGATAAAAAAATGAGAGAAATACCAGCTGATTTCACTCGTTCTACTGAGTTTATTGCCAATTATATCAATGCTTATTTTAAAACGGACGATGATAAAATTCGAGCCGTTTTTTATTGGACTGCAACCAACATCAGTTATGATGTCAAAAATATGTTTGCACAAAATGGCAGTATCCCAAGCCAAGAAAAAATCGCAAAAGCGTTGAAAACTAGAAATGGAGTCTGTATTGATTATGCTGAAGTCTTTCGTTCCATCGCAAATCAGGTTGGTATAAAAACATCGATTATTGAAGGTTACACCAAACAAAATGGAAAAATCAGCAATCTGGGACATGCTTGGTGCGCATCAATAATAGATGGCAATTGGTATTTATTTGACCCTACTTGGGGAGCTGGAGGGGTTCAAAACGGCATTTTTATCAAAAAATTAAACACCAATTACTTTAAAGTAGCGCCAAATAAAATAACCATTACTCATTTGCCTTTTGATTATTTATGGCAGTTTTTGAGAGAACCTATTTCAAATGACGAATTTATTTCAGGTAAAATACAACCAAACAAACCTAAGAAAAATTTTGATTTTGAATCTGAAATTGTTCGATACCAATCCTTATCAGAAGGAGAACAATGGATTGAAGCCACCGATAGAATCGAAGCTAATGGCTATAAAGTACCCGTTGTAAATGAATATTTGGCTATGGCCAAAAAAAACAAGACT
>JAHEBK010000210.1 GCA_024642295.1 Flavobacterium sp.
TTACAACTTTTTTTGTTTACAAAAACATCAAACGATATAATTTCAAATCTGGATCCCCCAGGCTGGTCCGAGCAGAAACTCTATAAAGGCTAGTGCGAGCTTCTAGCTCGTACCCACAAAATAGAGCAGACAATCAAACTACAACCCTAAAAAGATGTAGTTTTTTGTTTTAAGAATGTATAATTTTATTAAAAAAGGTACACAATCGCAAAACTTTAATCTACAGTAATTCTTTGTATTTCAGATACCAACTGACCATCATTAGAAAATCCTTCAATCAAAACTTGAATTTCCTTTTGACCTTCTCTTTGGAATCTCAGTTCATAGTTTGGATTATCTTCTAGTAGAATTGTTGGGCTCCAATTTAAGGTTCCAAAAAGCGCGTATTCTTTATCTGTTTCAAAATAGGCATTTTTAAAATTAGTGCTATTTGCATAGCCTTTGGTAACCATAAACAAGTCATGTTTTACTTTAAAATTGGATTCCCTTACGATTCCTTTCTTCAAGAAAATATCAATTACTACTCGTGAACCTGAATATCTAGTATTATTGTTATCAAAGTAGATTTCATCAACATCTGAAAGGTAGGTTGAATAGAGTTCATTCAAATCGGCTATAGGGTTATTGTCAATTCTGAATGTTGGCGTAACATCACTATTCAATCCGCCAACACCTCTTACAAAAGGTTCTCCTGTTTCATTATCAATACCTGTCCTATAACCAGATCCATTCAAATAATCCATGATGGTACCATACTCTTCTTCTATTTTATAACCTGTTGCCATATTACTAACAAAATCCTTATTGACTAAGATTTTCTTTTTATCTAATGTTATAGACACAGCCGCTAGCTCGATGAAGTTTTTACTGAAAGTGAATTTTTCTTCAGGTTTACTATCAACAACCACAGGGCAATCTTTTTTTGAAATTTGAAGTGGAAAAACAAAATCCGACTCATTTTGAATGACATGCGTGTCTATTCGGGAATGCTTTGTCGTACCTTTATCATTGGTTACTTGCAAGACAAATACAGTAGAATCTTGTGCAAAAAAGTTTTCAAATTTAAAATTTCCATTAGGTTTAATGATAGCGTCTTCAAAAACTTGGTTTTTTGTAGAAATTAGCGTGATTTTTCCTTTTGATTTTAAATTTGCATCGGTCTCTATTTTTCCACTAACCGTTACTCCTTTGTTAAAAGGATACACGATCTTTGGAATTTTTGTTTTAAAGTCATCCCATGAAAATTTATTTTGATTTTGGACAAGCAGTAACGCTTCCATATCTTGTTTCCTATTATTGTTTTGAGGATCAAAGTAGAAATAATTATTTATTTCTGGTATTTTGAGGTAATTATTGAGATAAAATGTGCCAAAGATTGATTTCTGTTCTAGTTTACAAATGCTTTTGGCAGGCAGTACACTTACACTAATATTAGCATTTTTAAAATCACTTTTACCAAATAACTTAATACTATCATTTCTTGTTCTTATCGTTTGAAAGCTATTTCTAGGTTTTTCAATGCCATAGTGATAAAGTAATCGTTCCGAAACTTGATGTAAATTTTCATCAATTAATCGAATACTGTTGACCCCGTTTGCTACGTTTGTTTTGTCAAAGAACAAAACATGTTCTGTTTCTGTATTGGCAAAAGTAAATTCTTTTAGAATCGATTTTTTATTTTGGTGAATGAGTAAGGTGTATGTTTTATTGTTAAAAATAGAAATCCCTTTTTCGTTTGTTTTTATAGAAATCGCTAGTTTGTTTTTAGGGAGATTATTGTTATAAGTTATAACAATTCCAGTTTCTTCAACTTGGGGTAAGGGTTGGATTAATTTAAGTTTGTCATTATTAATCTTCAAAGTATATTTTTCTGATTGATCAGCAATAAAAGTGAACGAACCATTTCCTACTCTATTAGTATTGAATCTCGTTACTTCATTCGATTTAGAATCCAGAATAAGCACATCATTAACTTCAATACCATTTTGGTTGCAATCTGTTATTTTTACTCCAACTGTATTGTAAATGTTATCTATAATTTTACCTGATACTGGGTAAAAAGCAACCTTTGCTGTTTTCCACAAAGGCTCCTTAGATTTTAAAACATAAGGCTCGTCTCGGTTTACGATTTCAATGGTTTGGGTAAAGGAATAATCTTCATTAAAATTATTCATCCAATTGGTATAAAAACGGAAGTGATAGATTCCCGATTTAAAAGAATCGGCAAGTTTGAAAGAATAAGAAAAAACACCTTTCTCAGCATAGATTAATTGTTTTCGAACTACTTGATTGTTATCATCATAAATAACTAAATTTACATTGGTGGTATTGGTTTGTGGAACCTCACTATTTAAACTCAAAACGTATCCTTTACAACCAATTATCTCATTGGTTGCATATACATCTTTATTAAATTGTACGTGCAAATTCTCACGGTCTAATTTAAAATAATCTCCTAAAAGCTTAATAATTTTTTGTGGATTGGAGTCGGCCTTCTTTACTTGTGAATAGGATAAAGTACTCAATAAAAGACAACAAAAAAATGTTATAATTCTCATATTTTATGATATTGGATAATGGTTTTATTCTGCCTACTACTTTTTAAAATTATAATTTTAACTATTGACTGTATCACCAGTTTAATGGAAAAATCTAAAATGCAATTTAACAATTTCGATTTTAAATATCAAAAATATCCTACTTGCAAATCATTATTGTACTGCTCTGTCTGTTTCTTTCCAATTATTAAACTTTCAACATGTCCCCGATAAACTCCATCTCTATTTGATTGAAATCTTTTTTTGTGGCGTATTCAATCGCTTGAATAGAATTTTTTCCTTGCTTTAATTTATGCAAAATCATATCAACCGAATTGGGATATTTCATAAACAGAAAGGATACAAAAGAGTAAGATACCGTATAAGAATAGCCTTCTTCAGTGCCGTTTAATTCTTGCCATTGCCTGTGCGTCAATCCTAAAAACGCTCTTAAATTTAAGCTGTTTTTACCTGCATATTCTTTCATCTTGAGGAATTTGTAACCTTGTACATCAGGTTTCACCTCTCCCTTACTAACTTCAAAACATTCAAACAGTTCCGACATCCCTTCATTTATCCAAGCTGGAACATTGGGTAAAACTTGGTGAATTAAAGCATGTTGCGTTTCATGATACATCGTTTTCAAGTAAGCATTTCTGGTTTTATCAACAAATGCTTTTTGAGAAGCAGGATTATAAAAACCTGCAGTTTTATACTTCCTGGATTTAGAAGAAGATAGTTCGAGGTAGTCTTTGTGCTTCCCTATGAGATCAATATTCACGATGGAGGGTTCAAAATCAAAAATTCTTTTATAGTAGTTGACTTGATATTTGGCCATCTCCTCTACTAGCTCTTTTTCGTAATCTGATATTTTACAATTGACGGGATTAACATTAGTATACTGCGCCAAAATATTGGAGCAATAGCCTATAAAAAGAACAATAAAATAGTAGTTTTTCATGTATGCGAAGTATTAAATAAGTAAAATTTAGTCTTTATTTTAGTCCAGAAAAAACCTCGAATACTTGAATTAATACGTAATCGAGGATTGTTAACTACTAAATTAGGTGTTCAGTATCTAAAAACTACTATTCCATATAAAATACCTCTTCCAATTGTATTGAAATAGGCGAATTATCAGGATTGACTTCCATAATATCCGCCATAAAAGCCCACCATTTTTGTACAATAGGATTGGAAGCTAAATCTTGTGAACCTCCTGCCCCTGATACCTTTTGAAAAGCAAAAAGCGTACTGGTTTCTTCATCCAAAAAAATGGAATATTCACTTACTCCATTATCTTTTAATAATTGATGTAATTCAGGCCAAAGTTCGTCATGACGTTTTTTATAAGCCTCTTTTTGTCCTGGGTTTAGTTTCATTTTGAAAGCTAATCTTTGCATAGTTTTTATTTTTAGTTAGGAGTATTTATACCATTAATACTTTGTGTTTTCTTGGACATGACTATTTAAATGAAAACAATTCAATAAAAAATAAATTTTAAAACTCTATAAATATTAATACTTTTTAGCCAAACATAGAATAAAATATTCCTCATTTTACTTTATAATAAAATGGTATGGCATTAACATTAATCA
>JAHEBK010000211.1 GCA_024642295.1 Flavobacterium sp.
TGCTATTCAAAAAGCTCAATCGCATATTAATTTGAATTTAGTCAAAACTTCGGGCGAAGAAACCGTAAAAGGACTTAACGAAATAAAAATTTTCATTGGTGGCGCTTTTGGTTATCTCGTGATGATGTTCATCATTATTTATGGAAACATGGTCATGCGTTCCGTTATCGAAGAAAAAACAAATCGCATCATCGAAATCATCATTTCCTCCGTAAAACCATTTCAGTTGATGATTGGGAAAATCATCGGAACCTCACTTGCGGGCATTCTTCAGTTTTTCATCTGGGCAGTCATTGGTTTATCATTAATGACTGTAGCCTCCTTGTTTTTTGGAGCCAATATAGGTGCAACACCTAAAATAGCTCCAGCGATTATGGAGCACACTCAAACCGAATTTGCTCAAACCGCCCAAATGTACATCAAGGAATTATGGCAACTGCCCATAGCTTCGATACTCTTTGGGTTTGTGGTTTATTTTATTGGTGGTTATTTTTTGTATAGTTCGTTTTATGCCGCCATTGGAGCCGCAGTCGACAATCAAACGGATTCACAACAATTCCTTTTGCCTATCATCATGCCTTTAGTACTGAGTGTTTATATTGGTTTTTTTAGCGTTATGAACGACCCACACGGCACCATCGCAGTAGTCTGTTCCATGATTCCGCTTACATCGCCCATTGTGATGCTTATGCGAATTCCTTTTGGCGTACCTTTGTGGCAAATTGCGATTTCGGTAACCTTGTTATTTGGAACCTTTTTAGGAGTCGTTTGGTTTGCAGCCAAAATCTACCGAGTAGGAATCTTAATGTACGGCAAAAAACCGAGTTGGAAAGAATTGTACCGATGGTTGAAATATTAATGTTTAACCGAATAACCGATTAAACAAAAAAAACTAAGGAGCGAATGGCTTGGTTTTTGTCAGTAAACATTGTTCCTGCTTTCGCCTTTATCTCTCCGTCCCGTCCCGAAATTTCGGGATCGGGACTGCGAGGATACCGGCTCTATCAGGGCTAAAAGGCCAAAATTAGGATTTTTTGAAAATAATTTCAGTTAAAGAGAACGGTTAAACAAATAACCGATTAAACAATATAAGTATGCCTAGAATACTAATAATAGAAGACGAAGCCGCCATCCGAAGAGTATTGTCCAAAATACTTTCGGAGGAAAATAATACCTATGAAGTGGAAGAAGCGGAAGATGGTACTGTGGGTTTAGAAAAAATTAAAAACAACGATTACGACTTAGTACTCTGCGACATTAAAATGCCCAAAATGGATGGAGTTGAAGTACTGGAGGAAGTCAAAAAAATAAAACCCGAAATTCCAATGGTAATGATTTCTGGTCATGGCGATATGGAAACGGCCATTAATACTATGCGAATGGGGGCTTTTGATTACATTTCAAAACCACCAGATTTAAACCGATTATTAAATACCGTTCGCAATGCTTTAGATCGCAAACAATTGGTCGTTGAAAATAAAATTCTAAAGAAAAAAGTTTCTAAAAATTATCAAATCATAGGCGATAGCGAAGCTATTGGTCATATCAAATTGATGATTGATAAAGTAGCTCCTACAGAAGCTCGTGTTCTTATAACAGGTTCAAACGGAACGGGTAAAGAACTGGTGGCACATCAATTACACGAAAAAAGCGAACGTGCAGCTTTCCCTTTAATCGAGGTAAACTGTGCTGCGATTCCGTCGGAGTTGATAGAAAGTGAGTTGTTTGGTCATGTTAAAGGGGCTTTCACCTCGGCAGTCAAAGACCGCGCAGGAAAATTTGAAGCAGCAGATAAAGGAACGATATTCTTAGATGAAATAGGTGATATGAGTCTTTCGGCTCAAGCCAAAGTATTACGTGCATTACAAGAAAATATCATCACCAGAGTAGGTGCCGACAAAGATATCAAAGTCGATGTTCGTGTCGTAGCAGCAACCAATAAAGACCTAAAAACTGAAATTGCCGAAGGACGTTTCCGTGAGGATTTATACCATCGTTTAGCAGTAATTTTAATTAAAGTACCTTCGCTGAATGAACGTCGAGAAGATATCCCGCTTTTGGTAACGCATTTTGCAAACAAAATTGCCTCAGAACAAGGAACTGCTGTGAAGAAATTCTCAGACAATGCCGTTAAGTTGTTGCAAGAATACGATTGGACAGGAAACATACGAGAATTACGAAATGTTGTAGAACGCTTGATTATTCTTGGCGGAAGCGAAATCTCCGAAACGGATGTGAAGCTGTTTGCTTCTAAGTAATTGAATAATTTAAAGATTTAAAGATTTAAAAATTAGGAGGAACAATCTTTTAATTTTTCAATTATTAAATCTTTCAATATAAAATAAATGAAATTAAAAAAAATAAACGAAGGCCTTAAAGAATCCTTAATCGAAAATGGTTTAGTAGAAGCCAATGAGTTGCAACAAGAAACTTTTTCAACCATAAAAAGTGGTGCCGATTGTTTGATTCTTGCGCCATCTGGAAGCGGAAAAACAACCACTATTGTTCTTAATGTGATTCAGCAATTGGTCAAAGAAGGGGAGCAATCACCCCGTGCTTTGATTATGGTTCAAGATAAAGACAAAGTCCTTGAAATGGTGGAAATGTTTGAGAAATTAGGCAGACACACTGATTTGACCGTTTTTGGAGTTCACGACAAAGGCGATATGGATTATGATAAAAATTATATTTCGGGAGGAATTGATGTGCTTGTAGGAACACCCAATAAGTTAAGTAATATGCTATCGACTGCGGGATACAATGTCAATCGTTTAAAAATGTTCATCGTTGATGATGCTGATCCCATGTTGCGATTGCGTCATGAAACTAAAATCATGCGTATTTCGAATAGCATTGTCAAAACGCAACGCATCATTTTTGCAACTGAAATGACAGAACGTATTGAATCTTTGGCAGATAAAATGTTAATCGAACCATTTGAGTTTGATTTTGAGGAATACGAAGAAGAGGATGAGAATGAAGAAGATGAAAATAGTTAAGAAATAATACTTTAAGAGGTTTTCAAAATTTAGTTGCTGAAAACTTTAAACTTTAAACGAATAAAACAAAAATTACAATGGGATTAATGAAAATATTTTCAGGAAGTGAAGTTTTGGCTATTGCTCTGAAAGAAAAAATTGAAGCTGCAGGTGTAGATGTGGTAATGAAAGACAATATCCAATCAGCTCGTGTGGCGGGTTTTGGGTCCTACGGACAAGCAGTTGAATTATTTGTTCAAGAAACCCAATACGGGAAAATTTATCCGATTATTGAGGAATTCAAAATGAATTTGTAGAATCATGCTCCGCAACGTTTTTAACATTGAGGAGCAACAAACAAAAATAGTTCTCGACTGCGCTATCATTGTGTTTTACAGTAAATATCAGAATTACAGAATCTTAAAAAAAAACACACCCCTAACCCCTCTCAAGAGGGGAATTAGAAGTGCAAACATTCAAATAACGTCATTTTATATTGCGTTTTTTGAAAAAAAATTATACCTCGAACTGACATTTTTAGTGATAAACGATTTGTCACATCGAGCACAGTCGAGATGAATTGTTAATAAAAATACAAAGATGAAATACAAAATGCTGGTCTTAGACATGGATGATACCTTGTTGAATGACGACCATATCATTTCGGATGAAAACAGACAGATGTTGGCTAAGGCCAAAGAAAAAGGAGTGCATATTATTCTAGCTTCTGGCCGTCCTACGCCAGCGATGATTGAATATGCTAGAGATTTGGGACTAATGGATTCCTATATGATTTCGTTTAATGGTGCTGTTGTTACTGATTTGAAAAGCAACGAAGTTATATTTGAACAATCTTTAACACTAGAACAAATCCATGCATTATACGATTATAGTAAAGAAAAGAAAACTCATATCATTACTTATTTGGACGGAAAGGTTATTAGTGAAACCCGTTCAGAATATATTGATGTAGAAATTAATATCACAGGCTTAGAGCACGAAGTCGTGCCTAATTTCAAAGAACGGGTACAATCGGCGGCAATAAAATGTATTTTACTGGAAGAACCGTCTTATTTGAAGGATGTAGAAGACGATTTGAAAGCGGTTATGCCTCATTTAAGTGTGTGTATGTCTAAACCTTTTTTCT
>JAHEBK010000010.1 GCA_024642295.1 Flavobacterium sp.
AAAAAGGACAAATCAATGTCCCAATGAAAATTCGAAAGGAAACTTTAGATTACGATAAGAAAAAGAAAAAGAAGTGATTAGTGAATAGTAATTCGTTTTTAGTTGTCAGTTACAATATAGCATCCAAAAACTTTATGAAATTTACAGTTTAAAAAAATAAATTGAATCAAGACTTTATAAAATACCAAGCACAAACATCTCCTTACCCATTGGGTATGGAAGTTTCACATGCGATAGGATCTTATATTTACGATACGAATAACAAGAAATACTTAGACTTTGTGGCTGGTGTTTCGGCTTGTACTTTAGGGCACCAACATCCAAGAGTCAATCAAGCCATTAAAGACCAATTAGACAAATATTCACATGTCATGGTATATGGCGAATACTCACAAAGTCCAGCGGTGGAATATTGCAAGCTCATGGCTTCACTACTTCCTGCTCCTTTAGACAAAACCTATTTGGTCAACTCTGGCACCGAAGCGATTGAAGGTTCATTAAAATTAGCCAAAAGAGCAACAGGTCGCAGTCAGCTAATTTCTTGCCACAATGCCTATCACGGAAACACCATGGGTTCGATGAGCGTAATGGGATTTGAAGAACGCAAACAAGCCTTTAGACCTTTACTTCCCGATATTGATTTTATTACATTTAATAACGAAGAGGATTTACTAAAAATCACCACAAAAACCGCTGGAGTCCTATTAGAGACTATTCAAGGCGGCGCTGGTTTTATCGAACCTTTTAATGATTATTTGAAAAAAGTACGCCAACGCTGTACAGACGTCGGTGCTTTGATGATTTTAGACGAAATCCAACCTGGATTTGGAAGAACCGGTAAACTTTTTGGATTCCAAAACTACGATGTTGTTCCTGATATCGTGGCGATGGGAAAAGGAATGGGAGGCGGAATGCCAGTTGGTGCTTTCACAGCCTCGGCAGCAATGATGGATTTATTGACGGAAAACCCTAAACTAGGACATATAACAACCTTTGGAGGACACCCTGTCATTGCGTCAGCCTGTTTAGCAACATTACAAGAAATCATTGAAACCGATATCATGAAGGAAGCTTTAGCAAAAGAAAAGCTCTTCAGAACACTTTTGGTACATCCTTTGATACAAGAAATAAGAGGAAAAGGATTAATGCTGGCAGCAATGACAAAAAGCGCCAACATAACAAATGAAGTAATTTTAAGATGTCAAGAAAAAGGGCTCATTTTATTCTGGCTGCTTTTTGAAGGATGTGCCATCCGAATTACTCCTCCTTTGACTATTTCCGAAGAAGAAATTCGTGAAGGTTGTGCGATTATGATTGAGGTAATGAACGAAGTAGCTTTAATAAAAGAAAACCATTAATTAAAAAAATACAATTCCTAATTAACTCATTTTGAATTGTTAATTAAATTGTTCACAACAATTATCATTTTTCTTCCTCACAAAAGTAATGATGCCTAACTTTAAATAGGCTAAATTCTAAAAAACAACAGTATGCAATTAAGCGACGAAGAAGAAAACTACAACTTATCTTTATCTAAATTTGAGTCGATGTTGAAAACCAATAAGGTCTTCTTTTTTGACTCTGAAGAATTTGAAGAAATTATTCTTCATTACCTAGATACCGGTAAGACTGCATTGGCTAAAAAAGCCCTTAAATTAGCTTTAGACCAACACCCTAAATCAACTGGTTTGAAATTGGTACAAGTCGAAATGCTTATTTTTGAGGACAAGCTAGAAATTGCCGAAAAGCTTCTCAACGAACTCTACGCTATTGAACCTCATAATGAAGAAATCTACATTCAAAAGGCCAATATCTGTTCTAAAAGAGACCAACATGAAAAAGCAGTTGAATACCTTAAAATGGCTTTAGAATTCACTGATGATTATGCCGATGTGTATAATTTGATTGGGATGGAATACCTGTTTATGGACAATCTTGAAGAAGCAAAAGACAGTTTTATTAAATGCTTAGAAGAAGATTTAGAAGACCAATCTGCTTTATACAATGTTGTTTATTGTTTTGAGTTTTTAGACAAAAACACCGAAGCAATAGAATATCTTAATAATTACATTGAAAAAAATCCCTATAGCGAAATTGCCTGGCACCAAAAAGGACGTTTGCATTATGGCTTAAACCAGTATGAAGAAGCTATTCGTGCTTTTGAATATGCCACCCTAATTGATGAAGATTTTTTAGGAGCCTATATGGAAAAAGCAAAAGCTTACGAACGCCTAAACCAATATGACAAAGCGATCGAAAGTTATAGTCGTACTATTGAACTAGACGACGCCACTTCCTATGCCTTATTAAGAATTGGGAAATGCCATGAAAAACTAGGAAATACTGCTTTTGCATTAAAATTTTACAACGATACGGTACATGAAGATCCTCTTTTAGACAAAGGATGGATTGCCATTACCGATTTCTATGTACGCCAAAATAATTTTCAAAAAGCATTGTTTTACGTCAACAAAGCACTAGCTATTGACAACCAAAACAAATTGTATTGGAAAAGATATGCCACAATAAACAAACAAATGAACTTTTTTGAAGAAGCTGAGTTTGGTTATAGAAAAGCAGTAGAATTTGGCGACACTGAATTAGATACTTGGTTATTTTGGGTTGATTTATTACAATTTTTAGGTGAATTTGACGGCGCAATACTTACCCTATTACAAGCTAGTGAATTCTATCCTGAATCAGATGAAATTGAATACCGATTGGCAGGATTGTACTTTATGATTCAAGACAATGCTAAAGCTAAATTTCATTTAAGTAATGGATTACGTCTTAACTTTGACAACTATGTCATTATTGAAGATTTATTCCCAATAGTTTGGACAAAAAAAACAGTACAAAATTATATTGCAAAACATAAAAGACAATAATGGTTGCCATCAACAAAAAACGCTTTGGTTTATTAGGAAAAAATATTAGTTACTCTTTTTCAAGAGGTTATTTTACAGAAAAATTTAAACTTGGAAACTACGAAGGATGTAGCTATGAAAATTTTGATATTCCAGAAATCGAACTTTTCACTGAAATCGTAAAAGCCAATCAACCTGAAATAAAAGGGATTAACGTAACGATACCATATAAAGAAGCCGTAATTCCTTACTTAGATAAATTATCAAAAAAAGCAGCAAAAATAGGCGCTGTAAATACTATTAAGTTCACAAAAAAAGGGAAACTAAAAGGTTATAATACGGATTATTACGGATTCAAAAAATCACTAGAACCATTAATACAATCACACCATAAAAAAGCACTAATATTAGGAACTGGTGGCGCCTCAAAAGGAGTAGCTTTTGCTTTATCGGAGTTAGGAATAGACTATCTTTTTGTATCCCGTGGAAAGAAGGAAAACACCATTGATTATAGCCAAATAGACGATACTATTTTCAATGAATACCATATCATTATCAACAGCACTCCAGTAGGAACAAGTCCAAATATCGAAGCTTGCCCTGAAATACCCTATGAATTGTTTTCAAAACAACATATTGCTTACGATTTAATATACAATCCAGCAGAGACTCAATTTCTAAAAAACGCGAAAGCCAGAGGGGCTCAAATTAAAAATGGATTAAGCATGCTAGAATTCCAAGCTGAAAAATCTTGGGAAATTTGGAATAAATAAGAATATAAAACATTCTATAACAACAAACCCGCTTAGAATCTAAGCGGGTTTGTTGTTTTCAAGAATAAAGTTTATTTACCTAACTTTTCTTTTAATGCTTTTTTCTCAGCGGACATTTCTAAAGCACCATACACACTCATCAGAGTCGTTCCAATATCTGCATTTTTAGGATCAATTTCTAAAGCTTTTTGCAAGTAAGGAATCACACTTTGATATATCTTTTTCTTTTCAGTTTTTAAAACTTCATATCTTTTATTGTCTTTATCCGAAGTACCTAATTTATTCATCTCTGCATTAATAGGTGTTTCAGCTTCTAGCTTGGAGGCTACCAAGTTTATATAGGCATTCATATATTTAGGATCTACTTCAATTGCCTTCATATAATAGCCTTGAGACTCTTCCTTGTTTTTAGCGTTTCCACTAATAACGCCTAAATTGTATAACAAATCAGCATCATTTGGATTTTTAGCCAAAATCTCTGAAACTAATTTTTTATAGGTTGCATAATCTTTAGTTTCTAAATACAAATTAGCCTCTGTGGTTGCCAAAGAATTGTCTTTTGGATTTAAAACTCTAGCCTCAGCAATTACTTTTTTAGCCTCTTCAAGATCCTTTTGTTGAATTAAAATCAAAGCAATATTCTTATAAATCTCCCCTTGTTTAGAAGGAACATTAACAACTCTTGGCTTTGAATGCGTTTTCAATTTAACCATTTTATCTCGCTCTTCCTTAGATGGAAAAGCTTCTTCTTTATCTGAAATCAAACTTGTCGCTACAAAACTTTTAGATTTTCCAGTAAATTTTAATGCTCTTAATTCTTGAAGACTCTTAAGTGCCCCATCATAATCCTTAGCATTTAATTGAAAACTTGACGCATAATACAAATTCAAAGTGTCTTTTTTATCCAAAAGATAGGCTTCATGTAATTTAGCAGCACCTTCTTTGTATTTTTCGGTTTTTGAATCTGCAATTGCCTCATTGATTAGCTTGTCTTTTATTTTAGAAAGAGTTCTTAGCGCTTCATTAGTATGTTCTAATTTCCCTACTTTTTGCTCAATTGCAATCACTTCCTGAGAAGCTTTGGCCGCTAAAGATAAATTCGTGTCAACATCAAGATTCTTGTCAACGGCATCCATATAAACCGTTTGCCTTAAAAAATAATATTGTGCTTTTTCAGCATCAGAAGCACCTGAAATTAAAGCTTCTGCTTGGTTCAATTCACTAGCTACCTCTTGAAGATTCCCTTTTTTTAATGCTTTTTCAGCCGCTTTTAACTGATCTTTTTGAGCAAAAGTAGCTACTGATATCAATAAAGTTGATGCTAGTATTACATTTTTACTTTTCATAATAATATAATTTAATAATTAGTTAGTTACACGTTTATTACAAGAGTTCAAATGCTTACGCTTCATCCTCATCAGAATCGTCATCACCTTCTTCCTCGTCATCAAGGATTTCGTCATCATCATCGTCATCATCGTCTGAAACTCCGTCATCTTCTAAAACTTCAAGAACAGGTTTAACTCTTTCGATAGCCGTAGATTCAATAACATTACCTTCTTCATCAACCACAACTTCTTCAGTATCATCTTTCATCACCTTAGTAACTGCTGCGATGGAATCTTTCCCTTTTAGATTAATTAATTTCACTCCTTGAGTGGCACGTCCCATAACACGTAAGTCTTCAATAGCCATACGAATTGTTAATCCAGATTTATTAATAATCATCAAATCATCAGCATCAGTTACAGCACTAATCGAAATTAGACTACCTGTTTTCTCAGTAATATTCAGTGTTTTTACACCTTTACCTCCACGGTTAGTAATTCGATACACATCCTCACCGTCTTCATCAACTAATTTGGTACGTTTGCCATATCCGTTTTCAGTCACCACTAAAATTTGTGAATCATTGATATCCTCTTTATCTACAGTAACCATACCAATTACTTCATCCGTTTCATCTTTTAACGTAATTCCACGAACTCCAGAAGCTGTTCTTCCCATTGGACGCGTTTTAGTTTCTTCAAAACGAACCAATTTACCTGATTTTACAGCTAATATAATTTGGCTTTCACCATTTGTTAATTTAGCTTCCAATAATTCATCTCCTTCTTTAATGGTAATAGCAGCAACGCCATTTACTCTTGGCTTAGAATATTTCTCCAAAGAAGTCTTTTTAACCTGACCTTGCTTGGTTACCATTACTAAGTTATGACTTGAAATATAGTCTTTATCTTTAAGGTCTTGAGTACAAATGAATGCTTTTACTTTATCGTCGCTTTCAATATTAACTAAGTTTTGAATCGCTCTTCCTTTAGCTGTTTTACTTCCTTCAGGTATTTCATAAACACGCATCCAGAAACATTTTCCTTTTTGTGTAAAGAACATCATGTATTGATGATTAGTAGCGACAAACATGTGCTCTAAGAAATCTTGATCTCTTGTACCTGCACTTTTTTGCCCAACTCCTCCTCTATTTTGGGTTTTGTACTCTGTTAAGTTGGTACGTTTGATGTATCCAGCATGTGAAATAGTAATCACCACTTGTTCATCGGCAATTAAGTCTTCAATACTTACATCACCTCCTGAGTATTCAATAGTAGAACGACGCTCATCACCATATTTATCTCTGATTTCTGTAAGCTCTTCTTTAATCAAGTCAATTCTTAAATTAACATCAGCTAATAAAGCTTTCAAATGATCAATTAATTTCATTAATTCTTCAAATTCAGCTCTTAACTTGTCTTGTTCCAGACCTGTTAATTGTCGCAAACGCATCTCTACAATTGCTCTAGCTTGAATATCTGATAATTTGAACCTTTCAATTAATTTTTCACGAGCCTCTTCAGTATTTTTCGAACTTCTAATTAACGCAATCACTTCATCAATATTATCTGAAGCAATAATCAAACCTTCTAAAATATGCGCTCTTTCTTCTGCTTTACGCAATTCAAACTGCGTTCTACGAACAACCACATCGTGACGGTGCTCAATGAAATAATGAATCATATCTTTTAGATTCAACATTTGAGGACGACCTTTTACTAATGCAATGTTATTTACACTAAACGAAGATTGAAGTTGTGTATACTTATATAATGTATTCAATACTACATTAGGAGTTGCATCACGCTTTAAAATATAAACGATACGCATACCGTTTCGATCCGACTCATCACGAATATTTGCAATTCCTTCGATTTTCTTTTCATTAACCAAGTCAGCTGTACGTTTAATCATATCAGCCTTATTCACTTGATAAGGAATCTCAGTAACAATAATAGACTCTCTTCCATCTACTTCTTCAAAACCAACTTTGGCACGCATCACAATACGACCTCTACCCGTTTTAAATGCTTCACGAACACCTTCGTAACCATATATCACACCACCAGTTGGAAAATCTGGCGCTTTGATATGGTTCATCAATTCATCAATCTCGATATCATTATTATCTAGATAAGCCAATGTTCCATTGATTACCTCCGTTAAATTATGAGGGGGCATATTAGTTGCCATACCCACCGCAATTCCTGTTGCTCCGTTCACTAACAATGTTGGAACACGTGTAGGCATTACTTTTGGCTCATATAGCGTATCATCAAAGTTTAGTTGGAAATCAACTGTCTCTTTTTCGATATCCGCCATGATGTCCTCTGAAATCTTTTTCATTCTAGCCTCAGTATAACGCATGGCTGCTGGGCTATCCCCATCAACCGAACCAAAGTTACCCTGACCATCAACTAATAAATATCGCATACTCCACTCTTGGGCCATACGAACCATAGCATCATATACAGAAGTATCTCCGTGCGGGTGATACTTTCCTAGAACTTCTCCAACTATTCTTGCAGATTTTTTGTGGGCAGATCTTGAAGTCACTCCTAAATCATACATCCCATAAAGCACTCTTCTATGTACAGGTTTCAAACCATCTCTAACATCTGGAAGCGCTCTGGATACAATTACCGACATTGAATAATCAATGTAAGCCGATTTCATTTCATCTTCTATGTTAATAGGAATTAACTTTTCTCCTTCAGACATAAGTTATTATATTAAATATTATATTAGTTTCAAAACGTGCCAATATACAGCTTTTAGAATTTTTTTCGGGTATTTCACGGCACTAATTTCAACGATTTATTAACAAAAACAACTGTGTTTTGTTTAATAAATTAATCAAACTTTCAAGGTATTTTACCATTTTTTTCGTCAATTAGCTGTCAGGACTTGACAAAGGAATGATTTTTGTTTTTAAAATACTAATTCACTAAATTTACCGATACCAATTATATATTATTATGGATGATAATTTTTCACCAAGAGTAAAGGACGTTATAACCTACAGCAAAGAAGAAGCTTTGCGTTTAGGTCATGACTTTATAGGAACTGAACACTTAATGCTTGGTATCCTAAGGGATGGTAATGGAAAAGCCATAAGAATATTAAACAGTCTTTCTGTTGATTTAGAACACCTAAGGAGAAAAGTTGAAATCCTAAGCCCCGCAATACCAAGCACAGAGACCAATATTGAAAAGAAGAACTTGCATTTGACACGTCAAGCTGAAAGAGCTCTAAAAACTACTTTTCTTGAAGCGAAGGTTTTTCAAAGCACTTCAATCAGTACAGCCCACTTGCTGCTTTGTATTTTAAGAAATGAAAACGACCCAACAACCAAGCTATTAAATAAACTTAAAATAGATTATGATGTAGCCAAAGAACAATATTTAAATATGACACCAAACGAAGAAGAATTCTTAGAAAACCTACCTAGAGCAACCGATTCATATAACGATGATTTAGGACAAGATGACAGTCTAAAAGAAGGCAACTTCAACAACCCTTCAAACAAGTCAAATAAAAAATCTAAAACACCAGTATTAGACAACTTTGGTAGAGATTTAACTGAAATGGCCGAAGAAGGAAAATTAGACCCTGTTGTAGGACGTGAAAAAGAAATTGAACGTGTAAGCCAAATTTTAAGCCGACGCAAAAAAAACAACCCGCTTCTTATTGGAGAACCTGGTGTAGGTAAATCTGCCATTGCTGAAGGTTTAGCATTACGCATCATTCAAAAGAAAGTATCGCGAATTTTATTCAACAAGCGAGTAGTCACTTTAGACCTTGCTAGTCTTGTTGCTGGCACTAAATACCGCGGCCAATTCGAAGAGCGAATGAAAGCCGTGATGAATGAATTAGAAAAAAATGACGATATCATTCTTTTCATTGACGAAATCCATACTATCGTTGGTGCTGGTGGGGCTACTGGTTCGTTAGACGCTTCTAATATGTTCAAACCTGCCTTAGCAAGAGGAGAAATTCAATGCATTGGAGCTACAACTCTAGATGAATACAGACAATATATTGAAAAAGATGGCGCCCTTGAAAGACGTTTTCAAAAAATCATTGTTGAACCAACTTCTGTTGATGAAACTATTATGATTTTGAACAATATCAAAAACAAATACGAAGACCATCATAATGTTACTTATACACAAGAGGCAATCGAAGCCTGTGTGAAATTAACGAACAGATATATGTCGGAGCGTTTTTTGCCAGACAAAGCTATTGATGCTCTAGATGAAGCAGGATCAAGAGTACACATTACCAATATTGAAGTTCCAAAACAAATTTTAGACCTAGAACGTCAATTAGAAGACATTAGAGAACTTAAAAATGTTGTTGTTAAAAAACAAAAATATGAGGAAGCAGCTAAACTTCGTGATGATGAAAAACGTCTTGAAAAAGATTTAGCTATTGCTCAAGAACAATGGGAAGAAGATGCCAAAAACAATCGAATTGAAGTAACAGAGGATAATGTAGCTGATGTAGTTTCGATGATGACAGGAATCCCTGTGAATCGTATTGCTCAAACTGAAAGCAACAAACTTGCCAAATTACCCGAATTAATAGAAAGCAAAGTAATTGGTCAAAAAGAAGCCGTTTTAAAAATTGCACGTTCCATCCAAAGAAATAGAGCTGGTTTAAAAGACCCAAACAGACCAATTGGTTCGTTTATTTTTCTAGGACAAACAGGTGTTGGTAAAACACAATTAGCCAAAGTTTTAGCTAGAGAATTATTTGATTCTGAAGATGCATTAGTTCGTATTGACATGAGTGAATACATGGAAAAATTCGCTATCTCTAGATTAGTAGGAGCACCTCCGGGATATGTAGGATACGAAGAAGGCGGACAATTAACGGAAAAAGTAAGAAGAAAACCTTATGCTGTTGTACTTTTGGATGAAATTGAGAAAGCTCATCCTGATGTATTCAATATGATGTTACAAGTTCTTGATGACGGATTCCTAACGGATAGTTTAGGTCGCAAAATAGATTTTAAAAATACTATTATCATCATGACTTCCAATGTAGGTGCGAGACAATTAAAAGATTTCGGACAAGGTGTTGGTTTTGGAACTGCTGCCAAAGTAGCCCAGACAGATGATAACTCGAAAAGCATTATCGAAAATGCCTTAAAGAAAACTTTTGCACCAGAATTCTTAAACCGTATTGATGATGTTATAGTTTTCAATGCCTTAGAAAAAGAAGATATTGATTTAATAATCGAAATCGAATTAAAAAAATTATATGCAAGAATTGCAGAATTAGGATACATATTAAAACTTTCAGACAAAGCCAAAAGCTTTATTGCTGAAAAAGGATTTGACAAACAATTTGGAGCAAGACCACTAAAAAGAGCTATTCAAAAATATGTTGAAGACACCCTTGCTGAAGAAATAATCACTTCAAAAATTAATTCTGGTGACGAAATATTCATGGATATTGAAGATGGAGCACAAGAACTATCTGTTGTTATTCATAAAGCTGGAGAAGCAACAAATCCATAAAAAGAAATCTTTAAATAATCAATCAACCCGTTACGTTTTATTAACATAACGGGTTTATTTTTTAAATATAATTCAGCCTTATTTCGGAAAACAATATTTACTTTTACCCCTTCTAAAATTAGAATCATCAAACCATACAATATGTCTCAAAATAAAGTAATACTTGGTAGCGAAGAATGGTGTTCCTTTCCAGAATTAGGTATTCCAACAATAAAAGCTCGAGTAGACTCAGGAGCTAAAACTTCAGCCTTACATGCTGTAAATATTGCTCCTTTTATAAAAAATGAAACCAACTGGGTTAAATTTGACATTAATCCAATTCAAAATAATCAAAAAACAGTAATACACTGTGAAGCTCCCCTTATTGACAAACGAATAGTAAAAAGTTCTAGTGGCTTTAGAGAACAACGCTATGTGATTCAAACCACGCTTAAAATTGGCGACTCCAATTGGCCTATTGAAATGACACTAACCAATCGAGATTCTATGGGATTCCGAATGCTTTTAGGCCGTGAAGCCATGAGCGGGAGAATATTGGTTGACCCAGAACAAAAATACTTATTAGGACAACCCTCTACTGAAAACCTAAAAGACTTATACAAAAATTCTGAAAAAGCAAGTACAGGATTGCGTATTGGAGTATTAGCTAGTAATCCCGAATTATATAGCAATAAAAGAATCATGGAAGCTGGTGAAATGCGTGGACATGAAATGCATTTCTTAAACATCAAAGAATGCTATATGCGATTGGATGCTAAAACACCTGAAATTCATTATCGTGGTGGACTTATCTTAGATCAATTTGATGCTATTATCCCAAGAATAAGACCTAGTATTACTTTTTACGGATGCGCTTTAACCAGACAATTTGAAGCTTTAAAAGTATTTTGCTTAAACTCTGCAAGTGCTATTACTCAATCAAGAGACAAACTTTACTCATTACAATTACTACTACACAGTGGTATTGACATCCCTACTACAGGCTTTGCCAACTCCCCTTTGGATACTAATGATTTGATAAAAATGGTTGGCGGACCACCGTTAATTGTAAAGTTATTAGAAGGTACACAAGGTAAAGGTGTTGTACTTGCCGAAACTAAAAAAGCTGCTGAAAGTGTTATTAACGCCTTCAAAAGTGTTAATGCTAATATCCTTGTGCAAGAGTTTATTAAAGAAGCCAACGGTAAAGATATTCGTTGTTTTGTTATTGATGGTAAAGTTGTAGCTTCTATTCAAAGAGAAGCCATGCCTGGTGAATTCAGAGCAAACATTCACTTAGGAGGAACAGCATCAGTTATCAAAGCAACTGCTGAAGAAAAACGAATTGCTATTAAAGCTACAAAAGCTATGGATTTAAAAGTAGCAGGAGTTGACATTATCCGTTCTTCAAAAGGGCCATTATTATTAGAGGTAAACTCTTCTCCTGGACTAGAAGGAATCGAAGGAGCAACTAATAAAGACATCGCTGGCGAAATGATTAAAGCGATTGAAAAAAACTTTATAAAGTCAAAATAAATTCATTTTCAACCAAATAAAAAACCATCCTCAATTTTATGTGAATTAAGGATGGTTTTTCATTTTAACAGAGATTTATATTAAAAAAATACACTCAATATATAATAAAACAAAGCCGCTAATAAAGCTGAAATAGGAATTGTTAATACCCAAGCCCACAATAGACTCACCGTAACACCCCAACGTACTGCTGAAACTCTATTTGTCAGCCCTACTCCAATAATTGAACCCGTAATGGTATGCGTTGAACTCACTGGAATTTTCAAATGTTCAGTAAAATATAAGGTTAATGCTCCTGCTGTTTCAGCTGCTACCCCTTCAAAAGAAGTTACTTTTGTGATTTTAGACCCCATGGTTTTCACAATTTTCCAACCTCCACTTAAAGTCCCAGCGGCAATTGCTGAATAACACGCTAAGGGTATCCAACCTGGCATTTGTCCAGGAATATCATCTTTAGGCAAAATTACATTAAGCCAAGCAGGCAAACTTTCTTGAGCTACACCGCTAGTATTTATATAAACAGCAACAGCTGCCGCAATAATCCCCATTACTTTTTGAGAATCATTTCCACCATGACCTAAACTAAAAGCAGCAGAGGACAACAACTGCATTTTCTTTAACCAAGAATTTGCTTGATTCAAATTTAGAAAACTAAAAACCAAACAAAACAAACTCACTGAAAGAACAATAAACGCCACTAAAAACCATTTCAAATTATGTGCTTCTGTAGCAACAGTCCAAAAATGAGATTCAAAATTCCTATCTTTAATGGCTATAGCTTCGTAATATTTTATTTGACTTTCTACAAACCAAATAGTCAAAGCCATTAGTGCTGCTGTAAATACTTTTGGAAACACTGTTTTTTTAGAAGAATGTAGCAACCAAAGCGAAATGAGATATGACATTAAAGCACCTACTAGAGGAGCTAGAACAATAAAGGCAATAATAATCACAACCCCTGACGGCATTCCTCCGTCATGTCCTTCTTTATACCACGAGACAACTCCAAAGCCAGCATGTGCAATAGCTGCACCCGCAAACCCTCCAATTAAAGTATGAGAGGAACTCGATGGAATTCCTAACCACCAAGTTAGTAAGTTCCAACAAATAGCTGCAATGATCCCAGCGAGTATGACAACCAAATTAATATCCATAGTGTGAGCGGTTTTAGCAACAGTATCTGCCACACCAAAACCAAAAACCCAATAGGCTAAAAAATTAAAAAAAGCAGCCCAAAGCACCGCCTGAAAAGGCGAAAGTACCTTGGTCGCTACAACCGTAGCAATTGCATTAGCCGCATCATGAAAACCATTGATATAATCAAAAATGAGCGCTAATATTATAATAACTATAAGCAAAGTAAATTCCATAAATGTAATTTCAGATGTAACTGATTAAATTAAGAATGCTTTACAGCAATAGATTCTAAAACACTAGCAACACTCTTACATTTATCTGTTGCAGTTTCTAAAACAGATAATACTTCTTTATATTTAATGATGTTTTTGGCATCTGTTTCGTTTTCGAAAATTTCAAAAACAGCTTTATTATAGACATCATCCGATTTGTTTTCTAGTTTACTAATTCTAGCACAGGCTTCGGTAATACTTCTAACATTTTTTAAATTTCTCAATTCTTTCACAGCCAAATCAATTTGTTGACATGCATCTAAATTGATTTCTGTTAATTTTCGAATTGATTTTGTGATTTTATCAACTTGATACAAACGCATAATACTGGAAGCACCATGCAATCTATCAGCAACATTATCAATAGAAGTAATCAACGAGTGAATATCTTCTCTATCAAAAGGAGTAATAAAGTTTTTACTCAATTCTATATTAGTCTGTCTTGTAATATCTTCTCCTTTTTGTTCTAAAACATCAATTTTTTGAAAAAGAGTATCCCTTTCTTTCAATGGTAAATTAACCGCTTCATGCAAATCAGAGGCTAATTCAATCAAATTACTTGATGCTTTTTCAAAAAGCGGAAAAAATTTCTTGTCCTTTGGAGCTAAAAATTGGAAAATACTATTTAGTGACATTTCTTTCTATTTTATTGTTGGGCGCAAATTTAATTTATTTTTTTTAACTAAACCCATCATTCCCAACAAATCAACTTTCATCCCATAACCTTTATTTTAATGGAACATTAAAAACCAAAAAATGCTTTTTGTTTTTTTATAAAAAAAATGTAATTTTGGCCTTTATCTATGAATACAAACAGAAATACATATACTACTTTCTTAACAACTTCAACCGAAGTTGTAATTTCTGTTACTTTTACAACAACTACTACCCCTTAGGGGGAAACAATTCACATATAATCTTATATTTGCATTTTCCTTATTCAAGGAAGGTCTTGGATGTATAAAAAATAGTACATTTTTATTTAATAAAATAAACAGAATGAAAGTATTAAAATTTGGCGGAACCTCTGTAGCCAATGCAACAAACATAAAATTAGTTTTAGACATAGTCGCTAACAAAGCCAAACAAGATAAAATAGTCGTTGTGGTTTCAGCTCTTAGTAAAGTAACCGATACTTTACATTTAGCAGCAGCAAAAGCAGCAGCCAATGATGAATCTTTCAAAGAAATCATTGCTGATATTGAAAAAATGCATTTGGACACTTTGAAAGAGTTAATACCTGTTAGTGAACAAAGTAGTTTATTAAGCCATGTGAAACGCATCATCAATCATCTTGAAACCCTTTTAGATGGTTGTTATTTATTAGGGGAACTTTCTGCTAGAACTTTAGATACTATTTTAGGTTTTGGTGAATTACTTTCATCCTATATCATTGCTGAAGCATTGAAACAAAATTTAAAAAACAGTAGTTATAAAGACAGCCGCGAATTAATCAGAACCAATAGTAACTTTGGGAAAGCGACGGTAAATTTTGATGTTACTAATTTATTAATTACAGAGTTTTTCAATTCTAATGAAAATCAAGTAGTTGTAATGCCTGGTTTTATTTCGTCATCTACAGATGGGATAAGCACCACTCTAGGTCGTGGTGGTTCAGATTATACTGCAGCCATTTTAGCAGCAGCATTAAACGCACCTGATTTAGAAATCTGGACAGATGTAAACGGAATGTTTACTGCCAATCCTAAGATTGTAAAACAAGCACAACCAATTGCTACAATTTCGTACCAAGAAGCAATGGAGTTATCGCATTTTGGTGCCAAAGTTTTGTATCCTCCAACAATCCAACCCGTATTACAAAAAAACATACCTATATATATCAAGAATACTTTTGCTCCTGAAGCAGAAGGAACTTTTATCTCTAACAAGCCTGTTGCAAGTGCTAATCCTGTAAAAGGAATTAGTCATATTGAAAAAATCACTTTGATTACACTTGAAGGACCTGGAATGATTGGTGTTACAGGTTCGTCTAAAAGACTTTTTGAAGTACTTTCTTTGGCTCATATTAATGTTATTTTCATCACTCAAGCGTCATCAGAACATTCAATTTGTATTGGTATTCTTAATGAAGATGCTGATGTTGCTGAAATAGCCATCAACAAAGCTTTTGAAATTGAAATTGCTCAAAACAAAGTGGATCCATGC
>JAHEBK010000212.1 GCA_024642295.1 Flavobacterium sp.
AATTTCTAACACTTTTTGCCTTAGGGTCTTTGTGGTAAAACCATATTAAAACAAAAAAAGCGATAGAACAAACTACCGCTTTCAATATATGGATTCTAAATAAATTAGATAGCGTTTACAATTGCTAAAAAGTCATCAGATTTTAAGGCAGCACCACCAATAAGTCCTCCATCAACGTCTGGTTTAGAGAAAATCTCTACTGCGTTATCTGGTTTAACGCTTCCTCCGTAAAGGATAGTTACATTGTCAGCTACATCTGCCCCGAAAGATTTACGAACAGTTTCTCTAATGAATTCGTGCATTTCTTGTGCTTGTTCTGGAGAAGCAGTTTCACCTGTTCCAATAGCCCAAACTGGCTCGTAAGCTAAAACAACATTCGCCCAAGATGCTTTTTCGATTTGGAATAAACCATCACGCAATTGGTTTTCAACAACATTAAAGTGTTGTTTGTCTTGGCGGTCTTTCAATTCTTCACCAAAACAAAAAATAACTGTCATATCGTGTTTTAAAGCGGTGTTTACTTTTTCAGCAATTAAAGCATCACTTTCGTGAAAAATAGCTCTACGCTCAGAGTGACCTAAGATTACGGTATTTACACCAACGCTTTTCAACATATCTGCAGTGATTTCTCCTGTGAAAGCTCCACCTTCAGCTTGGTGAACGTTTTGAGCAGCAACGGTAATAGTGCTAGAACTTAATTGATTTACAGCAGCTGCCAAGTTTACAAATGTTGGAGCAACAATTACTTGAGCTGTAGTATTAGCAGGTATTTTTGCAATTAATTCATTTAGTAATTCAGCAGTTTGAGTTGCATTTTTGTGCATTTTCCAGTTTCCGGCAACAATTTTTTTTCTCATTTTAAAAATGTTAATTATTAAGATTTGTTTTTTATTTTAGTTTAGATATTGTTTTTATTATAAGGTCAAATTCAGTTTCTATAGCTCGATATATGATGATTTTACCTGTTTTATCTATTATAATATATCTTGGTATCCAGTCTAAATCAATGGACTTGGCGAATTTACCCTCCATTTGATCTTTGGCCATAAATTGACTTCCTTTCAATTCGTGTTTTGTAATTCCATTTTGCCAACTTTCTACAGATTTGTCCATTGAAATAAAGACAAAATTTATTTCTGGATGGGCTAACTGTAGTGCTTTTATTTTAGGCATGGCTTGAATACAATCTCCGCACCATGAAGCCCAAACTTCTATAACAGTATTTTTTCCTTTTTGTTTTTCTAATATATCACTAAATAGAACTTGATGACCGTTAGTATCTAATAATGTTTCAGATAAAGCTGTAGTACTAAATGTTCTGTTTGTATTAGTCGTTTTTTTACAACCAAAAAAAACAAAAAACAGAAGAAGCACGATTATTTGTTTCATTAAAAAAATAATTTTCACAAATTTAAACAAACCAAAAGGAAAGCAGTGTTTAGAATCAATAAAATTGAATTTTCAGAAGGATTTTTTTAGAATTGCTAATGTTTTACTGCTAATTTTATTAAGAAAACGAAATAGTTTTGGTTTGAGTTGAGTATTTTTTAAAAGTAAGCCTTCAGTCTTTGTGAATTTATAATTTTAAATTAGCAATATTTTTATAATGTACTTTTTGTATAATGGTACCGCTGTTAAGAATTACAATGCTAGGATTGGCTCTTTCGATTGTTTTAAGTGTAGTTGCATCGCAGAAATAAAAGTCAAAGTCAAAATTATATTGTTTTTGATAAATTTCTATTTGCTCAGGAGTTGAGGCAGTCATACCAATCACTTTATATCCTTTTTCAATGGCTGATTTTTGTAACTCATTTAGTTTTTCTAATCCTTCTTTGGAGGCGTTTACTAAATCATAAGCTACAAATACCAATAATTTTGGTTCTTGTAATAATTCTTCTTTGTAATCTGAACCGTCTTTATCCATCGTGAAATCATGAATAGGAGGGACGTAACCTTCTGTAATTACTTTGTCTTTGCGGTCTACAAAACTGGCACCTTCGGGAATGTTCATTAAATCCTTTTCTGTAAATTCTTTGTCAACTCCGTTTACGTTGTAGATAAAAATCATTTCAACTACTGATTTGGGTGCGCCTTCAGGGATTTCCATTCCTTTTTGAATGTTAGTTCCTACTTTATACGGTCTGAAATCAATAATAGGTAAGTGGTTTAACACCCAATAACCCATAAATGCTGCCGCAATAAAACTTCCTAGTGCCAAAACAGATTGTGTTTTAGAGCCAAATAATGGTTTTACAAGTTTATAGTTAAAAGCTAGAATCAGAATAAAAAAGAGTAAAATAATATCTTTAGTAAAAGATTGCCATGGTGTCAAATGCAAAGCATCACCAAAACAACCACAATCTTTGACAACATCATAATAGGCTGAATAAAAAGTCAAGAAAGTAAACTTAATAATCATAATTAGTAAAATCCCAATAGTCCATTTGGATTTATATCCAATCAAAAGCAAAACACCCAAAACGACTTCGAGTACCACAATAAATAAGGCAATTGCTAATGCATAGGGAACAAAAACGGGCATATTGAAAACAGGTTCGCTAAAATATTCAGCTAGTTTATAGGAGAAACCTAGTGGGTCATTAAGTTTGATTAAGCCCGAAATAATAAATAAAATCCCAACAAATAATCTAGAGAACTGTGTGAGTATGTTTTTCATGTTTGAAGAATGCCTTTGTATTATTTTTTGAATCCCATTAAGATTAAAGCGAATATGGAATAATTAATCATGTCTTGATAATTCGCATCAATACCTTCAGATACTAAAGTTTTTCCTTTGTTGTCCTCAATTTGTTTCACACGAAGTAATTTTTGCAAAATCAAATCTGTCAATGAACTTACACGCATATCTCGCCAAGCTTCACCATAGTCATGGTTCTTGGCTTCCATTAACTCTTTGGTTAATTTTGCTTTAGCATCATACAATTCGGTTGCTTTCTCAAGACTCAAATCAGGTTGGTCAACTACGCCTAATTCTAGCTGAATTAAAGCCATAATAGAATAATTGATGATTCCAATAAATTCACCTGTTTCATCTTCATCTACTTTACGTACTTCGTTTTCTTGTAAACTTCTAATGCGTTGTGCTTTGATGAATATTTGGTCGGTTAGTGATGGCAAGCGTAAAATGCGCCATGCACTTCCATAATCTTTCATTTTATTGTTGAATAAGCTGCGGCAAATCGCCATAACCGAATCGTATTCTTGAGAAGTATTCTTCATTATTGATGTATATTTGTCTAAAATTTCATCAAAAATAAGGATTAAATTTAAAAGGAATAAGTTTCAGGTTTAAAGTTTCAGGTTTAAAGTTTTTAGCTGATAAAAATTAATCTTTCGAACCTGATTTTTAAACTTTAATATTTGAAAAAAAATAAGATGATTTCAAGATTTATATGAACAACTTTAAACTTGAAACAAAAAAACTTGAAACAATTTAAATATGACGATAAACTGCAAAGGACAATTAATTGATTTGAAAATTCCTAAAGTGATGGGTATTTTGAATGTTACTCCCAATTCATTTTTTGATGGAGGGAAATACTATCCCGAAAATTCGGGAGAATCCGAAATACTTTCTCAAGTATCTAAAATGCTTAGGGATGGTGCTACATTTATTGATATTGGAGCTTATTCTAGTAAACCTAATGCTGAGTTTGTTTCTGAATCTGAGGAAATTGATCGTATTGTTCCAGTTATTGATTTGATTCTAAAAAACTTTCCTGATGCTTTACTTTCGATCGACACTTTTAGAAGTGAAGTTGCAAAAATTAGCATCGAAAAAGGTGCAGCCATTATCAATGATATTTCAGCCGGAAAATTGGATGATAATATGTTGGAAACCGTTGCTAAGTACAATGTGCCATACATTATGATGCATATGCGTGGTACGCCACAAACCATGCAAACATTAACAGATTACGAGGATATAATCAAAGAAATGTTGTTTTATTTTTCAGAACGTGTCAGCAAAGCGCGAAGTTTTGGAATTAACGATTTAATAATTGATCCAGGTTTTGGCTTTGCCAAAACATTGGAACAAAATTATGAAGTGCTTCAGAAATTAGAATTATTTCAAATGCTTGATTTGCCTTT
>JAHEBK010000213.1 GCA_024642295.1 Flavobacterium sp.
AAGTCAAACCAAGCCACTAGACCGCAACAATCTTGAAATTGTTTTAGCCACTGCTCAAGCAGCTGAAATGATGGGAAACAAACTCATTTACCTTGAAGCTGGGAGTGGAGCAAAAAATGCTGTCCCAAACGAAATGGTTCAACTTGTTGCCAAAAACTTGAGCATTCCAATAATCGTTGGCGGTGGCATCATCTCTTTCGAACAAATAAATAAAATGTACGAATCAGGAGCTGACCTCGTTGTCATTGGTACTGCTTTCGAGAAAGACTTGCGTTTTTTCAAACCTGAAACCATTAACTCTTAACTTTAACAAGAATACCAAAACAAACATTTAATTTTATAAAACCAAAGTAATTGTTTTGTCAAAAATCGATAATCCTCAATCTCAAATCAAATGTTAGAATTTTTCTTAAACGCTTACCAAAATACCCCAATGAATCAAATCATCTTAGAATTCATTGCTTTTATATGTGGCATTTGGAGTGTACTATTAGCCAAAAAAGAAAACATTCTTTTGTATCCTATTGGATTAATTGCAACCGTCATTACGGTTTATTTGCTTTTCATAGCAGGCTATTTAGGCGATATGTTGATTAACGGTTATTTCTCTATTATGAGTATTTATGGTTGGTACCAATGGGCAAAAAAAGACAAAAACGACAAACACATTCCTATTTCCAGAACCAATTCTACAGAAAAAATTATTGGATTTATCCTGTTTTTGACAACTATTTTTGTGGTCTATTTTGTCTATATTTTCTTCGAATATCAAATCAAATGGGATAATTATGTTGATATTTTCACCTCTGGATTATTTTTTAGTGGTATGTGGTTTATGGCCAATAAGAAAATTGAGAATTGGACTTTATGGATTATTGGCGACGCTATAGCCACGCCACTCTACGCCTATCGAGGATTAGGAATGTTATCGTTACAATATTTAATCTTTACTTTTTTAGCCATCGCAGCTTATTTAGAATGGCATCGTATTTTAAATAACAAAAAGGAATCTATATTAGCATAACCATATTCATTAAAAATGTTAAATTTGAAGCCTAAGTTTTAAAAATTGAACTTGGAAACTATTTTCAAACGGAAAAAGAAACATGAACAATACATTAAAGACACAAGAATTGGATCTAGATGGAGTTGATTTAAAATTTTCAGTTGCTGATCACAAGCAAATTGAAGAACATGGTATACCATTAGGAAACATCAAGAAACAATTAGGCTTCTTAAAAAATGGTGTAGCAAAAACAAATTTGGTTGCACCCGCTACTTTAGGCAAGGGAATCGTCAATTTGTCTGAAAATGATTTTCAAACGCGTGCTTTGTTTTTTGATGCTAATAAATCCAATTTAAAACTATTAAAGTTTGTTCCCGCATCTGGTGCAGCCACGAGAATGTTTAAATTTTTGAATACTTTTTTAATTGAATTTAACATTGAAAACGAAACTATCAATGCCTATATCAATAGAAAAAAAGCGACTGATTTAGCGGTATTTATAGTAGGAATGGATAAGTTTCCATTTTTTGAAGAAGTGTATACAAAGCTAAAGGAAATCTACCCTAACTTTGATTCTTTAAGTAGAGATTATAAAAATTACTATTTTATTAAAATCTTACTTTCTCCCGATTATTTTGATTTTGCAAATAAACCAAAAGGCATTTTACCCTTTCATGTGTATTTAAATAACATCGCCACACCTATTGAAGAACATTTATATGAATGTGGTTATTACTCCAGTGTAAACGGTGTTTCAAACCTGCATTTTACCGTTTCAGAAGGACACCAGTCACAATTTGAAAACATTATCAAAACTGTAAAACATTTGGTTGAAAAAGAAACTCAAACTTCGGTCGCCGTTAATTATTCCTACCAAAATAAAGCAACAGATACTATTGCTGTAGATTTAGACAACAATCCTTTTCGAAATGAAAAAGGGGAATTGGTTTTTAGACCTAGTGGACACGGCGCATTGATACAAAATTTAAGTCATCTTGATGCTGATGTTATTTTTGTAAAAAATATTGACAATGTTATTTTGCACAATAACGAAAATATTGCGTTGTATAAAAAAGCATTGGCAGGAGTCTTGCTTGATATCCAACATCAAGTTTTTAATTATTTAAATCAAATAGACCAAGGAACTATAACTGATAATCAAATTCCGGAAGTAGTTCATTTTCTAAAAGAAAAATTAAATACGAATATAGCGTTGGATTTCGATACAGATTCTTTTGAAAATAAATTAAAATTCATCAAAAAAGCACTCGACAAACCAATACGTGTTTGCGGAATGGTAAAAGATGAAAACGAAACAGGAGGAGGACCATTTTGGGTTTCAGATGAGAATAACCAAGTTTCGTTACAAATTGTAGAAACAGCTCAAATAGATTTGAATAACGCTTCTCAAAAAAAAATATTCAAACAATCTACTCATTTTAACCCTGTTGATTTAGTATGTGGAATAAAAAATCACAAAGGTGAAAAATTTGATTTGACGCAGTTTGTAGATCACAATAGTGGTTTTGTGGTAGAGAAAAACATTGGAGGAGTCGCTGTAAAAGGGTATGAACTTCCTGGATTATGGAATGGTTCGATGGCACATTGGTTGACAGTTTTTGTGCAGGTGCCGTTGCTAACATTTAATCCTGTAAAAACAGTAAATGATTTACTAAAACCAGCACACCAAAGAGATTAGGTTTTGAAAAACTATAAATGGAAATTGAAAAACTCATAAAAGAACTAGATTTCAAAGCCGTCAGAAGTAGTGGTGCTGGCGGTCAAAACGTGAATAAAGTCTCTTCCAAAGTAATTTTGACATTTGATTTAAACAAATCCGAGGCACTTTCGACGGAAGAAAAATTACTATTAGAAACAAAATTAGCTTCGAGATTAACCTCCGAAAACATTTTAATCCTTCAATGTGACGAAGACCGAAGTCAATTAAAAAATAAAAGCATTATTATAAAGCGATTTTTAACCCTAATCGAACAAGGATTAGTGATTCCAAAGCTTCGAAAACCAACAAAAATCCCAAAATCAGCGATTAAAAAGCGGATAAAAGATAAGAAAAACACCTCTGAAATCAAACTATCTCGACGAAAACCAAACCTATAATACACTGAAAAACTGAGTGTTAAAATTAAACATTAAGAAATAATTACCATTTAAATTTAATTTTCTATTTCTTTATTTAACTTTGCGCCGTCTCAAAGGGGTGCTTAAATCTGAATTTATTTCAGATTCTGAAACAAGTTCAGAATAAAGCTGAGATTATACCCAACGAACCTGGACGAGTAATGTTGTCAAGGGAAAAAACGATAAAACAGTATTTTATAATTGTTTTATCAAATCATTTATCAATTAACAAAAAGAATAATTCCCCCTTTTATTCGTAATATTTATTTACGGATGAACACTATTTTTAAAACAAAGAGCCAAGAGCCAAGAGCCAAGACTCGCAAACAAAGTAATCTTTCGATTTCTTTTTTCTCTATTTTCTTTTCTCTTTTCTCTTTTCTCACTTTTGCACAAGTAAAAGACTCTACCAATGTCAATCAATTAGACGAGGTATTGATTTCGGCTGTACGTGCTACTTCAAAAACACCTATTAGTTTCACTAATTTGGACAAAAAAGAAATTGCACCACGCAATTTAGGGCAAGACATCCCCATTTTGATGAATTATATGCCCTCGGTAGTAACCACTACTGATGCTGGAAACGGTGTAGGTTATACTGGAATTCGTGTTCGTGGTAGCGATGCAACTCGTGTCAACGTTACCATAAACGGAATTCCATATAATGACTCTGAAAGTCATGGAACATATTGGGTAAACATGCCTGATTTTGCTTCTTCGGTTCAAAGTTTACAATTGCAAAGAGGTGTAGGAACTTCTACTAATGGTGCGGGTGCTTTTGGTGCCAGTTTGAATATGTTAACTGACAATTATGCCAAACAAAGTAACGGTGAAATTTCCAATTCTTACGGAAGTTTCAATACACACAAGCATACAGTAAAATTCAGTACAGGATTGATGAACGATCATTTTGAATTGGCGGGTCGTTTGTCCACTTTAAAATCAGATGGTTATGTAGATAGAGCG
>JAHEBK010000011.1:0-8880 GCA_024642295.1 Flavobacterium sp.
GACTCAGCAACCGTGATTGCTTCGTTCCTCGCAATGACGTAGTTTGCGGAAATAACTTTATAACACTTTGTGTGAGATTCTTTTAGAATGACAAACTGTGAAGCTTTGGAGTGCGTGTCGTTGGACGCTTTTAAGCGTTCAAAACTTATATGAACTTCTATTGACCATAGTTTTAACGCTATACATTTATTGACAAAGAAAAACTTATATGTCTTATATGGTTTAAAAACCCGATAGCACTGATTTGCTCCCGAATCTTCGGGACCATGCCCGCAACAGTGAGCAAACTAGAGTGACATCACTTTGTCGAGCAACTCAAGGAGATTTCTCCTTCGTCGGTAATACAAGATTGGGGTTACAGTAACTTTAAACTCTGTGAATCTTTGAGTTTTCGCTTTGTGAATCTTTGTGAAACAACTAGCTCATCAAAGGCCAGTAATCAAAACCTAAGCTAAAACGATAAATTACTTCTTTTTTTATTGCTAACTGTATCAAGAAATCACTTTTTGAACCAATTTTAAAACCAATGCCAATTGCTCTTCTCTAGTCATTTCTGAATTGTCAATTTCGATGGCGTCAGTTGCTTTAACTAAAGGAGAATTAGCTCTATGGGTGTCGATATAATCCCTTTCAACCACATTATCATATACTTCTTCATAACTTACGGTATCCCCTTTTGCAACCAACTCATCATAACGACGTTGTGCTCGAGTTTCCGCACTTGCGGTCATGTATATTTTGAGTTCAGCATCTGGAAAAACAACGGTACCAATATCTCTACCATCCATTACAATTCCTTTTCCCTTGCCCATTTCTTGTTGTTGCTCCACTAATTTTATTCGTACTTCGGCTAATTCGGCTACCTTACTTACGAAATTAGAAACTTCAATCGTACGAATTTCTTTTTCAACATCGACATCATTAAGTAGCATCACCGCAAAACCTAACTCAGGTTTAAATTGAAACTGCAACCGAACAAATGGTAGACTATGCAGTAAGGATTCGGTATCAAAAAAACCTTCAGATATATAGCCATTTTGCATAGCAAAAAGGGTAATAGCTCGATACATGGCACCTGTGTCTACATAAACATATCCTAACTGACTTGCCAATTGTTTGGCTAAGGTACTTTTTCCTGTAGATGAAAATCCATCTATTGCTATGGTAATTTTTGAACTCAAACTGCTATTATTGAAAATTAATGGTTAACCCAAAAAGACTGGTGTTTCCTGCTAAAGTATATCTTGAATAAGAGTAATTGAATTTTAATTTATTCATTTTTAGCCCTAAACCTACGGAAAGTCCTGAAAAAGTACGCTGCTCTAAAATCTTTAATTCTTGCGCTCTTCTAAAGTTGTAACTCAGTCTTAAATTAAACCCTTTTTTAGGAAACAATTCGGCTCCTATAATTACGTGTCGAAATGCATTTCCTAAAAATGAAACTTTTTCAGGAGTTGATTCACCTTCAAAAGAAGCTTTCGCTCTTGCTGGATTAGAAAAAGCAATATTCCATTGTTGCAAATTTTCTAAAGTAAAATGCCAGCGTATAGGTACATGCTCCAATTCTTGAGAAACTCCAAAAATCACTTCGAGAGGTAACTGCTCCCTAACACCTGAATAGGTTGTGAATTGTGTTCCTATGTTTCTAATGGCTAATCCCCAATTGACATCATTTTTTTCATCAATAAAAATAGCTCCAAAATCAACTGCTCCACCCAGAGAAGAATAGGTCTCTAAACTAGAAGATATCAATTTTGCATTAGCCCCTAAATACAAAGAGGTATAAGGTACATTGTATGAATATCCACCTGAAAGCGCAATTTCACTTCCTGAAAATGAACTTGTTGGTTGGCCATTTTCATCATATCCTTCAAAATCCCCATAATTAATATAATTCACACCAGCATGAAAAGTTTGTATATGACGATCAAAAGTATAGGCATAAGAAGCTGTTCCGTAAGTGACTTCACCATAATAACTACCATAGTTGATAGCTAAATTATTGTGCATATCAGGATTGATGGATGCAGGATTAAAATTACCTTGATTTACATCTTCATCATATATGGTTACCGTTTTACCACCAAGCGCTGCTTGTCTAGGAGAAGTTACCAAGTTTAAAAACTGGTAAACACTCTTACCTCCTATTTGAGCATAGGAAAAAGAACAAATAAATAATAATAAAAAAACGATATGCTTTTTTAACATGCTCTAAATGGTTTAAATAACGCAGTTGCGAAGATAAAATTAATATACAATTATTAGTTGATTTTTATTGAAAATCAACTAATAATACAAAAACCAAAATTAAACCTTCTTGATTATCAGTTTAATTTTGGTTTTATTAATAACGAAAAAGAATACTATTTCTTATAGTTTTTTAGCATTTTTTACTTTTTGATCCGTTATCGCTATTTCTAGAACTTCATTCATCTCTTTTACATAATGAAAAGTAAGTCCTTGAATGTATTCAGGTTTGATTTCGTCAACATCACTTTTATTTTCTTCACATAAAATCAATTCTTTTATATTGGCTCTTTTGGCAGCCAATATTTTTTCCTTAATTCCTCCAACAGGCAAAACTTTACCTCTCAAAGTAATTTCACCAGTCATAGCAATGTTTTTCTTAACTCTTTTTTGAGTGAATAAAGAAACCAATGAAGTCAACATCGCAATTCCAGCACTCGGTCCATCTTTTGGTGTAGCACCTTCAGGAACGTGTAAATGAATGTTGTATTTTGTTAAAATTTCAGGATTCAAACCTAATAACTCTGTGTTGGCTTTGATGTATTCTAAAGCAATAGTCGCCGATTCTTTCATCACAGTTCCCAAATTCCCCGTGATGGTCATCCCTCCTTTTCCTGGAGAAATCAAAGACTCTATAAACAAAATATCACCACCAACACTCGTCCAAGCCAGTCCAGTGACAACACCAGCTACATCGTTAGATTCATACTTATCTCTTTCTAATCGAGGCACACCCAATACTTCAACGATATCAGCATCGGTTACTTTTTTATTATATTCCTCTTCCATTGCAACTGATTTAGCCGCATTACGAATCACCTGAGCAATCTTAGCTTCCAAACTACGAACACCAGATTCACGAGTATAACCTTCAACGATTTTTTCTAATTGCTTTTTACCAATAGTCAAATCTTTAGTAGTCAATCCGTGTTCTTTTAATTGACGTGGAAACAAATGCTGTCTAGCAATTTCTACTTTTTCCTCAATAGTGTATCCTGACATCTTAATCACCTCCATACGGTCACGTAAGGCCGGCTGAATCATAGACATATTATTTGAAGTTGCAATAAACATGACTTTTGATAAATCATATCCTAACTCAATAAAATTATCATAAAAAGCACTGTTTTGTTCTGGGTCTAAAACCTCCAACAATGCTGATGATGGATCTCCATGATTACTGTTTGATAATTTATCAATTTCATCTAAAACAAACACTGGATTTGAGGTTCCTGCTTTTTTCAAACTTTGAATAATACGACCAGGCATAGCACCGATATAGGTTTTTCTGTGTCCTCTTATCTCTGCTTCATCACGTAATCCTCCCAGTGAAATACGCACGTATTCCCTGCCCAATGCTTCCGCAACCGAACGTCCAATAGAAGTCTTACCAACTCCCGGAGGTCCTGTCAAACAAATAATGGGAGATTTCATATCATTTCGCAATTTTAAAACCGCTAAATGCTCAATCATTCTCTTTTTTACTTCTTCTAGTCCAAAATGGTCTCTGTCTAAAATTTTCTGAGCTCTTTTTAAATCAAAATTATCTTTCGAATATTCGTTCCAAGGCAATTCCAATAGCAATTCTAGATAATTTCTTTGAATTCCAAAATCAGGTGCCTGTGGATTCATGCGACGCATTTTGGATAATTCTTTTTCAAAATGCTGCTGACACTTTTCGTCCCATTTTTTGGTTTTAGACTTCACTAACATTTCGTCCATTTCCTCTTCCTGAGATGCTCCGCCCAATTCTTCTTGGATGGTTTTCATCTGTTGGTGCAAGAAATATTCTCTTTGCTGTTGGTCTAAATCAAAGCGAACTTTAGATTGAATGTCATTTTTGAGTTCCAATTTTTGTAACTCAACGTTCATGTATTTCAAAGTAGCTAATGCTCTGTCTTTTAAATTGTTTATTGCTAATAAATCTTGTTTTTCTTTAACTGACAAATTCAGATTTGAAGTCACAAAATTGATTAAAAAAGACTGGCTTTCGATATTTTTAATTGCAAAAGTTGCTTCACTTGGAATATTCGGACTTTCTTTGATAATTTGAATTGCTAAGTCTTTAACTGATTCCAAAATAGCCAAAAACTCTGAATTTTTTCCTTTGGGTTTTTTCTCCAGAATATCTTTAATATTAGCCGACATATAAGGTTCCTCAGAAACAATCGATGTTATTTCGAATCGTTTTTTTCCTTGCAAAATAACCGTAGTATTTCCGTCAGGCATTTTTAGAACACGTAAAATTCTAGCCACGGTTCCTATGGAATGGATATCGTTTTTAGTAGGTTCTTCGACATCTTCGTCAATTTGCGCCACTACTCCAATAATTTTACCTTCAGCATTAGCATCATCAATCAATTTAATTGATTTATCGCGTCCAGCTGTAATCGGAATAACGACACCTGGAAATAAAACCATATTTCTTAGTGGAAGAATAGGAATAGTTTCCGGCAATACTTCATTCATCATTTCCTCCTCGTCTTCGGGAGTTAATAATGGAATTAATTCTGCTTGAGAATCAATTTCCTGAAGTGACAGATTGTCAATTGTGCTTATTTTATGATTTGACATATATGTAATTAAGTCATTTTGTCACCAAATGAGATAGCATTCAGAAACAAAGTTAATAGATATGGTGTTTTATTTGTTTGAAAATCAATATGTAATACATTACTAAGATTGACTTCACTCTATAAAGTCAATCATTATGCCATAAACAAAATGATTTATTGATGTGTTTTAAAAATCAGAGCATCTTAACAATTCTTTTTAGGAATTCTTTTCAATAAAGCAACCCCAACTATAAAAAAGAAGGCCAAGAAAACAATAGCCAATCGTGGACTTCCAGTTATTTGATCTATTGCCCCATAAACTAACATTCCTATTACAATACCTACTTTTTCAGAAACATCATAAAAACTAAAAAAAGAAGCCGTATCCTTTGTATCTGGCAGCAATTTAGAATAAGTCGATCGTGATAAAGATTGAATTCCTCCCATAACCAAACCAACCAATCCGGCCATGACATAAAATTCTAAAGGCTGAGTAATAAAATAAGCAGCAACACAAAGTAAAATCCAAAAGCTATTAATCACAATTAACGTTGGAATATTACCAAATACTGATGAAGCTTTAGAGGTTAAAAAAGCTCCTAAAATAGCTACTAATTGAATAACCAATATACAAATAATCAGACCCGTTGTACTTTCGCTTTTAGAACTCCATTCTATTTCTTGTGAACCAAAATAAGTTGCAATCAACATAACAGTTTGAACCGCCATACTATACACAAAAAAGCTTCCTAAATAACCTTTTAAAATGGTGTCTTTTTTTAATATTTCCCAAACTTTTTTTAGCTCATTGAAACCATTAAAAAATATTGTTTGGGTTACTTTTCGTTCATCTACTCTATTTCCTTTAGGTAAATAATAGTAGGTATATTGACTAAATACTATCCACCAAATACCAACCATAACAAAGGAATACCGCATCGCTTTCATAGCAGCTTCTCCATCTGTTCCTGAAATACCAAAAGTCTCGGGTTGCATTACCATTCCTAAATTAATAATCAATAGCAATACACTTCCAAAATACCCCAAAGAATAGCCTTTGGCACTAATTTTATCTTGTTGTTCTGGAAATGCTATATCAGGCAAATACGAATTGTAAAACACCAAACTTCCCCAAAAACCTATCAGTCCTAAAAAATAAAATAACAATCCAATATATATATTATCCAAACTAAACCAATTCAAACCAATACATGAAAGTGCTCCTAAATAACAGAAAAACTGCATAAAGTTTTTTTTATTCCCAACATAATCAGCAATTCCAGATAATAGCGGTGATATAAATGCCACTACCAAAAAACCTAAAGCAGTCACAAAACTTATTAATGCTGAATTTTTAAAATGATACCCAAAAACAGTCAGGTAAGGATTGTTTGCATTAAATAAAGCATTGTAAAATATGGGGAATATTGCTGAACTAATCACTAAAGGATACGCTGAATTTGCCCAATCATAAAAAGCCCAAGCATTTAATAATTTTTTATCTCCTTTGTGTAAATCAATCATAAATATATTTTTGACGAATTTATTATTTTTTAGTTAGTTTTCAGTTCAAAACACTTAAAAAGTGAAAAGCCAATCCTTTCGAATTGGCTTATACATTTATATTTATTCTTTTTACTATTTGAATACAACACCAAACTTGGCAGCAATCGCTTTTGCTTCTGGTATCATTGCTTTTAGATTTGCTATTCTAGTGGCATCTGAAGGGTGTGTACTTAGCATTTCAGCTGGAGCTTGACCTCCAGAATTAGCTGACATTCTTGTCCAAAATGCAATTGATTCCTCTGGATTGTATCCAGCAATGGCCATCAATACGAGTCCTATTTTATCCGCTTCGGTTTCATGACTTCGGCTAAAAGGTAACATTCCTCCTACTTGAGATCCAATTCCGTAATATTGTTGCCACATTTGTTGTTGTTCTGCACTTTGACCGCCTGTAGCCACTGCAACACCAACGGCCCCAAGTGATTGTAACTGTGAAGCACTCATACGTTGTGCACCATGATTAGCCAAAGCATGAGAAACCTCATGTCCCATTACAGTTGCTAAACCAGCATCGTTTTTTGCAATTGGCATAATTCCAGAATAAACTACAATTTTACCACCTGGCATACACCAAGCATTAACTTCTTTATTTTCAACCAATTTGTATTCCCAACGATAATCTTTTAAATATTGTGTTTGCCCAAGAGATGCTAAATATTTTTCGGCGGCATTTTTAATTTTAACACCTACTGTTTCTACTCTTTTTGCATCTGTAGATCCACTTATCACTTTGTTTTCTTTCAAAAAGTTTCCATATTCTTGAAAAGACGAAGGAAACAATTCGCTATTTGATACAAAATTCAATGTTTTTTTTCCTGTTAAGGGATTCGTTGCACATGAAAACAACAAACCTATAGTACAGAAACCTACAATAATATTCTTTTTCATTTTTTTTATATTTTTTACTTTTGAGATAAACTTAAATTATACTCCAGTGATATGCAATACTGTAAATTCTTTATCTACGATTAGATAATTCTTTTGATCTAATGTTTTTTTATCGAATTCAACTTCTTCATTATTGATTTCGATACTTTTTACTTTGAAAGGCAAACCTATTAAATTAATTTTATATTTTGAATAATTAGTATCGTATTTACCCTCTTTATGCAACTGAATAATCAATTCTTTTTCTTTACCGGTCACTTTAAACGTTAAAAAACTATACCTCCCTTTTTTATAATCGTAACCATCTTGAGCATCCTCATAAACAACAGATTTTTCTTTACCTACTTTGTAATATAAATCCAAAATTAATTCATCAAAATCTAGCTGACCAACATATTGTTGCACAGGGTACTTTGGAATAACAGCACCTGCTTTAACAAAAACAGGAATTTCATCAAATTTAGCATCCACCCACATTTCTTTACCTCCTTTAACCAGAATGTTAGTCCAATAATTATACCACTGTCCTTTAGGTACATACATTCTTCTACCTAAAGAATTAGGTTCTAAAATTGGACACACTAAAATTTGATTTCCAAATACAAATTCGTCGTTTCTATAATGTGTTTGAATATCTTCTTGATCATAATAAACTAATGGTTTCAACATGGGAATACCTTCTTCAATATATTGCCAAAACATAGTGTATAAATAAGGCAACAATTGGTAACGTAGGTTAACAAATTTTCTAGTAATATCAATAACTTCTTCGTCAAATGACCATGGCTCTTGATTGCCGTGATCTCCGGATGAGTGCGTTCTGCAAAAAGGATGAAACACTCCCAACTGAATCCAACGAGCATATAATTCTCCTGAAGGTTGTTCAGCAAATCCACCAATATCAGAACCCGTAAATCCCATTCCTGAAATATTCATACGTTGTACTTGAATATTAGCAATCCACAAATGTTCCCAAGTAGCAACATTATCTCCTGTCCAAGAGGAAGTATAGCGTTGTGCACCAGCATAAGCAGAACGGGTAATAACAAAAGGTCTTTTTGGGTAGGCAAATCTTTTTACACCATGATAGGTTGCCCTTGCCATTTGCGTTCCGTAAATATTGTGAGCTTTACGGTGACTACAAGGATTTCCATCATAATGGTGACGTACATCCATTGGAAATGTTTTATTAGGAACTTCCATTACAGCAGGTTCATTCATGTCATTCCAAACTCCTTTAACACCTATATCAACGACTAATTCTTTGAATAATCCAGCCCACCAATCTCTAACTTCTGGATTTGTATAATCTGGAAAATTACATTCACCGGGCCAGACTTTTCCTTTCATATAGGGTCCATCAGCTCTTTTACAAAAATAATCCTTCGCTAATGCTTCTTGGTAAACACTGTAATCTTTATCTATTTTAATTCCTGGGTCAATGATTACGATAGTTTTGAAACCATCTGCGGCTAATTCGGCAACCATTCGTTTTGGGTCTGGAAAATAATTTTTATCCCAAGTAAAACAACGAAAACCATCCATATAATCAATGTCTAAATAGATAGCATCACATGGAATTTTTAATTCTCGAAACTTAGCTGTAATTTCTTTTACATTACTC
>JAHEBK010000011.1:8890-15532 GCA_024642295.1 Flavobacterium sp.
TAAAGCCCAAAGTGGTGGTAATTCCGGTTTACCTGTTAAATCAGTATAAGAAGTAACAACATCTTGCATTTGAGGCCCGTAAATGAAATAATAGTTCATCTCTCCACCTTCAGCCCAAAAACTAGTTACATTACGTCTTTCGTGGCAGAAGTCAAAAAAAGTTCGAAAGGTATTGTCAAAGAAAATTCCGTAAGCTTGTTTATTTTGTAATCCTATATAAAAAGGAACCACTTTATACAAAGGTTCTTGTTCTTTTTGAAAAGCATATTGGTCAGTACAAAAGTTCTCAAGCCTTTTCCCTTTTAAGTTCATTTGAGTAGCTTTATCCCCAAGGCCATAGAAACATTCTCCATCTCTTGAAGATTTGCTCATTTTTACAATGTTTCCTCCATATTCATAACTTTCCTCCCAATGAAATCCAAGTTCATCTTCAAGAATGACCTTCCCATTCAAATCAAAAATAGAAAGCCTTAAGTCTACTTTTTGTATTTTACAAATTAGCTTACTGGTTTGGATTTCAAAATGTTCGTCTTTCTCAGTAACTTCTAAATAATTATACCCATGAGAATGTTTGTTGTCAATTGCATACGAAAAGTCATTACTAAAATAGCCTTTAGTAGTAAATCGAAAACGCACAATACTGTCCCTTACTATGGTTACTTTTAAAATTACACTATTATTAGTATGAAAATAAACAGAATCCACTTCGTGTTCATAGGAAATAATTTTTGACGGATATAAATCTCCTTTATATTCTAATTCTGTATTTGTAATCATAAAGTAATGTTTTAACAAAAAGGCATTATTGTGTGTTTCAAATTTACAAAAATCATATATAACAAACTTTAATTGAAGGTATTATTCACGAAAACGATTTCTTAGTTTTAGACATTAAAACTTACAAATAAAAAATCGGTATTAATTCCTAAGAATTAATACCGATATATTAATTAAATTACTTTTTAAAGTGATTTATGAAATTTTAAAAACAGTTACGCTTAATGGAGCTAATGTCAATTCTGCCGAATAATCTCTTCCATCATAAGGTGAAGACTCAATTGCAATTTTATTTGGATTATTAATACCACTTCCACCATAGATTTCAGCATCACTGTTAAATATTTCTTTCAACTTCCCTTTTCTAGGCAATCCAATTCTATATTCTGATCGAACAACTGGGGTGAAATTACAAACAACAATTACACTGTCTTTTTTATCATTTCCATTTCTAATATAAGACATTACCGCATTTTGATGGTCTGAATAATTAATCCATTCAAATCCTTCAGGGCTAAATTGCTTTTCGTGCAACGCAGGTTCTGTTTTGTAAAGAGCATTTAAATCCGTAATTACTTTTTTAACACCTGCATGAACAGGATATTGCAATAAATGCCAATCTAAACTATTTTGAAAATCCCATTCGGCACTTTGTCCAAATTCAGATCCCATAAACAACAACTTAGTTCCAGGATGTGTAAACATATACCCGTAAAGAAGCCTTAAATTAGCAAATTTCTGCCATTCATCACCAGGCATTCTTCCTGCAATAGAACATTTACCATACACTACTTCATCATGAGAAAGAGGCAACATGAAATTCTCTGAAAAAGCATACGTCATTGAAAATGTCAAATCATTTTGATGGTATTTTCTATATATAGCATCCTTTTTGAAATATTCTAAAGTATCATGCATCCAACCCATCATCCATTTCATTCCAAACCCTAAACCTCCCATAAAGGTAGGTTTTGAAACCATCGGGAATGATGTGCTTTCTTCAGCAATAGTTTGTACCCCTTCAAAACTTCCATATACAGCTTCATTAAATTCTTTCAAGAAACTAATGGTATCCAGATTCTCACGTCCACCATATTCATTAGGTTCCCATTCTCCTTCTTCTCTTGAGTAATCTAAATACAACATCGAAGCTACTGCATCAACACGCAAAGCATCAACATGATAATGTTGCAACCAAAAAATAGCATTACTAATTAAGAATGAACGAACTTCATTTCGTCCATAATTAAATACTAAACTTTTCCAATCAGGATGATATCCTTTTCTTCTGTCTGGGTGTTCGTATAAATTAGAACCGTCAAAATATCCTAATCCATGTGCGTCATCAGGAAAATGTGATGGTACCCAGTCTAAAATTACTCCAATTCCTGCTTGGTGTAAGGCATCAACTAAAAGCATAAAGCCTTGCGGATCTCCAAAACGAGATGTTGGTGCAAAATACCCAACTAATTGATACCCCCAAGAAGGATCATAAGGATATTCCATTACTGGCATAAATTCCACATGAGTGAAACCAGTTTCTTTTACATAGTTCACTAAATCTTCAGCAAATTCTTGATAAGTTAAAAATCTATTTTCATCACCATGACGTTTCCAAGAACCTAAATGCACTTCATAAACCGAATAAGGTTTATCAAGGTCATTATGCTGTTTTCTTGTTTCCATCCAACTCTTATCATTCCATGAATAATCTAAATCCCATACAACAGAAGCTGTATGAGGTGGTTTTTCACAATAAAATGCAAATGGGTCTGCTTTTTCAGTAATTACCCCACCGTTATTAGATTGAATTTTGTATTTATAAGTAGTTCCTTTTTCAATACCAGGAATAAAGCCTTCCCAAATACCTGATGAATCCCAACGCACCTGTAATTGATGCTCACCTTGAATCCAATAATTAAAATCTCCAACAACAGAAACCGATCGAGCTGTAGGTGCCCAAACGGCAAAATAAACTCCTTTTACTCCGTCAACTTCAATAAGATGTGCCCCTAATTTTTCGTGTAATCTGAAATGTTTTCCAGCTTTAAACAAATCGATGTCAAAATCGGTAAAAAGAGAATGCGTTTGTACTTTATTCATTTTTAGTTTGTTTTTTTTACTAATAACGCTTTTTTTAAAACCACATTATTACTAGTTAAATTGCGTTTAATCTTGAATTTGAAACAAATGGAACGGTAAATCTGGGCTTATTTCCACAAAATTCCATTCTTTATCCCAAAAATAACTATTACCAGTAATTAAATCTACAATATTAATAGGATTGATTCCTAATTCGGCAATAGGTAATTGAATCATTGCTTGACTAGTATGGTGTGAATCTAAACTCACAATCATCAAGGTTTTATTTTGTTTGCTGTCATCAAATTTATAATAGGCGATAACTTGGTCATTATTTGTATTACAAAAAACAATATTATTCGTTTGCTGTAAAGAAGCTTGTTGTTTACGAATACTGTTGATTTTAGTAATTAATCGCGTTAATTTATTTTTGATGTTCCAATCCCATTTATAAACTTCATATTTTTCAGAGTTAATATATTCTTCTTTCCCTGGAGCCATTGGTTCACAGACCATATATTCAAACACAGGTCCATAGATACCAACACTAGAACTTAAGGTTGCTGCTAGAAAATATTTTTGTAAATGTGTTGATTCATTTCCGCTTTGTAAAGCAAATGGATTAATATCAGGTGTGTTTGGCCAGAAATTAGGACGATAAAATTCTTTTTGTTCTGATTGTGTCAGTTCAGTTACATATTCTGTTAATTCAGCTTTAGAATTTCTCCAAGTAAAATAAGTATAGGATTGACTAAAGCCTTGTTTTGCCAATTCATTCATGATTTTTGGCCTTGTAAAAGCTTCTGCTAAGAATAAAACATCAGGATGTTTTTTCTTGATTTCACCTATCAACCATCCCCAAAAGTAAAACGGCTTAGTGTGCGGATTATCAACTCTATATATTTTAATATTACACTCTTCTATCCAAAACAAAGCGACATCTAATAATTCTTTCCATAAATTTTTCCAGTCACCACTTTCAAAATAAATTGGTTGAATATCTTGGTATTTTTTTGGTGGATTTTCAGCATATTGCACAGTTCCATCAGGTCTCCATTTAAACCATTGTGGAAAATCTTTCACATAAGGGTGATCAGGAGCAGCTTGTAAAGCATAATCCATAGCCACTTCAATTCCTAATTCTTGTGCTCGTTGAACCAACTCTTTAAAATCCTCAATAGATCCCAATTCAGGATGTGTTGATTTATGCCCTCCATGAACAGAACCAATTCCCCAAGGTGAACCTACGTCTCCTTCAAGAGCATTTGTAGTATTGTTCTTCCCTTTCCTATTCACTTCTCCAATTGGATGGATGGGCGGAAAATACAACGTGTCAAATCCCATTTCAGCCACTCTTGGTAATAAAGGGATGCAATCCTTAAAAGTTCCATGTTTTCCTTCTTCTTGAGATGTTGATCTAGGAAAAAATTCATACCAAGTACTAAATAATGCTTTTTTTCTATCTACATATACTTTCAATTCAGCCGATTGATTGGCTAAAAAACGAGAAGGATGTTTCTTAAAAATAGCGGTCAATTTAGAGGAATTCACTTCTTTGATAGCATTATCAAATTCTGATTCGGTTGTAAACAAATACTCTAAATGACCTAAATAATCACTTTCAGATGGAGTCACCCATTCTCTAACCGCTCTTACATATTCAGCGCCTTCTAAAAGTTCAGATTTTACATATTGATTATCTTGGATTTTACGTTCTGTACCATGTTGCCAGTTTAAAGCATAATCAACCCAAGCCTCTACAAAATAAGTGTAGTTCCCTTGTTTCTCCACTTTAAATTCAGTAAACCACTCATCATTTACAGTTGGAGTCATTCGAACTTCTTTCCACTTTTTATCGTTTTCGTGTTTGAATTTAACACAAGCTTCTACGACATCATGTCCATCTGCAAATACAGCTGCAGTTACTCTTACAGTTTGACCTACAATTCTTTTTATTGGAAATGCTCCTCCATCTAATTGAGGCATGACATTTTCTATTATAATTCGAGTTTGATTCTGCATTTTATTGTTTTATAAGTATTCCGGTTTTATATCTTTTATTTATAAGGTTTACTATTTGGAGTATAATTATTTAATCACAAAATTATCTGGAATAACAACTCCCTTTTTAATAACAACAATTCCTTGTTTTACTGCATATAATTCATTTGAGGTGTTTTCTAAATGTTCCCCTCCACAGATATAAACATCATTTCCTATACGACAATTTTTATCAATTAAGGCATTTTTGATATAACATCTTTCACCAATACCTACCAATATTTGATTGCTTTTAGTGTCATTTTCCATTTGTTCAATACTTTGATACAAATCATTACCCATGATATAACAATTTTGTATAACAGTATCTTTCCCTACTCTAGAACGAATTCCAATTACGGATTTGTTTATTTCTTTGGCATTCAAAATACAACCTTCAGAAATTAGAGAACGGTCGATGTTTGTATTTTGAAATTTTGAAGGTGGCAACATCCTTGGTCTGGTATAAATTTTATTATCATTATCAAATAAATTAAACTGAGGAACATCGTCTGTTAATCCAATATTAGCTTCAAAGAAAGAGTCTATATTTCCGATATCAGTCCAATATCCTTCATATTGGTAACTCAATACCCTATTTGTTTCTACAGCTTGTGGAATAATTTCTTTACCAAAATCCTTAGTTTCATAATTACTCATCAAATCAACCAATAAGTCTTTATTGAATATATAAATACCCATCGAAGCTAAATAATGCTTTCCTTCAGATTTCATTTGATCACTTACATCTGAAGTCCAATCAGGTAACAATTCTTTTGCTGGTTTTTCGATAAATGACTTTATAAAACTATCACTATTTGTTTTTAAGATACCAAATTCAGGTGCATCTTTATCATTAACCGGTAGCGTAGCAATAGAAATCTCTGCATCTTTTTTGATGTGTTCTTCAATCATTTCGTTCAAATCCATTTGATACAACTGATCTCCAGAAAGGATTAATGCATAATCAAAATCATGATTTAAGAAGTGCGGCATACATTGTCTTACAGCATCAGCAGTTCCTTGAAACCACGTTGGATTGTCAGGAGTTTGTTCAGCTGCTAAAATGTCAACAAATGCCTGACTAAAAGCACTAAATGTATAGGTGTTTTTAATATGTTTGTTCAATGAAGCCGAATTAAACTGTGTTAAAACAAACATCCTATAAATGTCTGAATTCATACAATTAGAAATAGGAATATCAACTAATCTATATTTACCTCCAATTGGCACCGCTGGTTTAGATCTTGTTTCCGTTAATGGATATAATCTTGACCCTTGACCTCCTCCTAGAATAATTGCAATCACATTTTTTTTCTTCGCTTTCATGATTTATTTTATTATTAAATTATACATTTCTAAATATTCTTTATATGCCTTATCCCAAGAATGATTGAGCGCCATACCTGACTTTATAATTCTTTTTAATTTTTCTTTATCTCGATATAATTCACAAGCTCTTTGAATAGCTTCGCAAGCATCCTCTACCGTTGCTTGATTATGACAAATTCCATAACCTCCATCACTGATATCTATAACCGTATCTTTCAAGCCTCCAGTACTTCGTACAACAGGAATAGTCCCATATCGATAAGCATACATTTGATTTAATCCACAAGACTCCATTCGTGAGGGCATTAATATAAAATCAGAACTAGCATAAATTTGATGTGCTAATTTTTCATTAAATTCAATATTCACATTATAATTATCTGAAAAATCTTTAAGCACCAAAGTAAGATT
>JAHEBK010000012.1 GCA_024642295.1 Flavobacterium sp.
GTTTTTCTATAAATAAACCTTTAGTAAACTAAGATTGATTACTCTTGTTTTGCCTCACGTGGAGGTCTGGCGATAAGTGCTTTTCTTGATACTTTTTCTTTACGTGTTTTAGGATCAACACCTAAATATTTTACTTGAAAAACATCACCCATTTTAACTACGTCAGAAACGTTTTCAGTACGTTCCCAAGCTAATTCAGATACGTGTAATAAAACTTCGTTTCCTGGAGCTTCAGTATATTCTACTACTGCACCAAAATCTAGCATTTTGATTACTTTAACTTCATAAGCTTCTCCCATTTGTGGTTTGAAAGTGATTGACTTAATTTTAGCCAATACTGCTTCAATTCCAGCAGGATCTGTTCCTAAGATTTCGATAACACCTTGCTCGTCTACTTCGTTGATAACGATTGTAGTTCCGGTAGCTTTTTGTAATTCTTGAATTACTTTTCCACCAGGTCCGATCAAAGCACCAATGAAAGCACCAGGAATTGTTCTTGTAATAATTTTTGGAGCGTAAGTTTTAACATCCGATTTTGGAGCTGCCAATGTTTCGATTAATTTACCAAGGATATGCAAACGACCATCACGAGCTTGTGCTAGTGCAGCTTCCATAATTTCGTATTTTAATCCATCAATTTTGATGTCCATTTGACAAGCTGTGATTCCTTCAGAAGTTCCTGTTACTTTAAAGTCCATATCTCCTAAGTGATCTTCATCACCAAGGATATCAGACAATACAGCATAACGCTCTCCGTCAGTAATCAATCCCATTGCAATTCCAGAAACTGGACGCACCATTTGGATACCAGCATCCATTAATGATAAAGTTCCAGCACAAACAGTTGCCATAGAAGATGAACCATTAGATTCTAAAACTTCAGAAACCACACGAATCGTATAAGGACAATCAGCAGGAATCATGTTTTTCAAAGCTCTTTGAGCTAAGTTTCCGTGACCAACTTCTCTTCTTGAAGTTCCTCTTAAAGGACGCGCTTCACCAGTTGAGAAAGGAGGGAAGTTATAGTGCAAATAGAATTTTTCTTCTCCTTGTTCTGATGGAGAGTCAATTTGGTTTGCTTCTCTAGAAGTTCCTAAAGTTGCTGTTGCCAATGCTTGAGTTTCTCCACGTGTAAACAATGCTGATCCGTGTACAGATGGTAAGTAATCTACTTCACACCAAATAGGTCTGATTTCAGTAGTTTTTCTTCCGTCTAAACGTGTTCCTAAGTCTAGGGTTACGTTACGAACTGCTTCTTTGTTTGTTTTGTAAAAGTATTTAGAAACTAAATCGCCATTTTCTGCCAATTCTTCTTCTGTAAATAATGCTTTTACTTCTTCTTTTACTTCTGCAAATGCCGCTGTACGTTCTTGTTTAGAAGAACCTTTACTTGCAATAGCATAAATTTTATCGTAAGCAGCTGCTTTTACTTTAGCGTAAATAGCTTCGTCTTCTTTTTCTCCTTCGTAGGTACGAACTTCTTTTTTTCCAAAAGCAATAGCCAATCTTTCTTGAGCTGCAATTTGTACTTTAATGTGTTCGTGAGCAAATTTAATTGCTTCAAGCATTTCAGCTTCTGAGATTTCTTTCATCTCTCCTTCTACCATTGCGATAGAATCAGTTGAAGCTCCAATCATCATATCAATATCTGATAATGCTAATTGTGCACGACTTGGGTTAACGATGAATTTTCCATCAACTCTACCAACTCTGACTTCAGAAATCAATGTTTCAAAAGGGATATCAGACAAAGCTAATGCTGCCGATGCTGCTAAACCTGCTAATGCATCTGGCATAACCTCTTCGTCATAAGACATTAACTGAATCATTACTTGCACTTCTGCATGGTAATCATCTGGAAAAAGTGGACGTAAAACACGGTCTACTAAACGCATCGTTAATACTTCGCTATCACTTGGACGCGCTTCTCTTTTGAAAAAACCACCTGGGAAACGTCCTGCAGCAGCAAATTTTTCACGATAATCTACAGTAAGTGGTAAAAAGTCAATTCCTGGGCTCGCTTTTCTTGCAGAAACTACGGTTCCTAAAATAACTGTTTTTCCAATTCGTACTACTACCGATCCGTCTGCTTGTTTTGCTAAACGTCCTGTTTCGATTGTGATGTTTCTTCCATCTCCTAAATCGATGTTTTCTACAAATAATTGTGGAATCATAAATTTTTGTTTTTTTTGATTAATAAATGGGTGACTCTAGTTGTGTTGTCTTGCTCGCGTAGTTACTGCGAAAACCCAATGAAAAACCAAACTTTTTTTATTTAGCCCAATGCCTTCCGGCAGGAGGAGTCTGAATTTATTATAAACAAAAAGAGGTACTTGCGCACCTCTTTTTTATATTGACTATTTTCTGATACCCAATACTTTGATAATTTCACGATATCTGTTGATATCTTTCTTTTTCAAGTAGTCAAGTAAAGATCTTCTTTTACCTACTAATTTCACAAGTGAACGCTCTGTGTTGTAATCGTGACGATTTTTTTTCAAGTGTCCAGTCAAGTGATTGATTCTGAATGAGAACAAAGCGATTTGCCCTTCAGCAGATCCAGTGTTGTCTGCTTTTCCTCCGTGTTGAGCGAAAATTTCCGCTTTTCCTTCTTTAGTTAAATACATGCTAATATTGTTTAAATGATTTTTATGTATGTCCTACAGTTTAGGGTAGAACGGGCGCAAAGATAGTATTTATTTTTCGGAAATTTATTTTTGGGCTAAAAAAATAAAAATAAAACCGTTACCGATTCCTAATGAGATCATTTTACATGAAAAATTTGGTTGAAAATATATGTTTTAGTTCTGCAAAATGATAGGATTCAGTAATAAATTAAAAGTTTTTGAAAGAAGACTTTAAAAATCATTAAATTTGAGTCTGTTAAATTTATATTTTGAAAAAATACATAACTCTTTATAAACCATTTTTATTTTTTTTAGCCAAGTTTTTTTTGACTTACCTTATATTGACATTGGTTTATCAAGGGTATCTGAAAGGTTTTGAAAATGATCAAATTGATGGTATTACCAAATTTGTGGCTAAAAGCACCAAAGGGTTTTTAGATATTTTCAATATTGATTTTTATGTAAAAAATGATGAATCAGGATTTAATGTTCAGTTGTTTTATAAGCAAAAATATATTGCTAGGATGATTGAAGGGTGTAACGCAGTGAGTGTTATGATTTTATTCGTTGCGTTTATTGTTTCATTTTCAGGAAAATTAAAAACAACATTGTTGTATATACTAGGAGGTTTAATTTTAATTCATTTGCTGAATATAATTCGAATTGCTGCTTTGTGTATTTTGTTGTATTCTTTTCCTGAGTATGAAATCATGTTACACCGTGTTTTTTTTTCCATTGTTTATATATGGATTTGTGTTTGTATTGTGGGTGATTTGGGTTAATAAATTTTCTATATATGCTAAAGATTCTACTACGACATAAAATTAGATTTTTGGTGGGTTGTGGGTTGGTTGCTTCTTTGGCAATCATTCGGGCTTATGAATATGATTTATTTTACGATCCTTTTTTGAATTATTTTGAAGGTGATTTTCAACATCAACCGTTGCCTTTTTATGATACTTTGCCTTTGTTTTTTAGTTTGGTATTGCGTTATGGACTTAATATGTTTATTTCATTAGCTTTGATTTATGTTATTTTCAAAGAAGTTCAAATGATTAAATTTACTTTTTTTCTTTATCTCTTGTTCTTTATGTTTTTATTATTTTGTTTTTTCGGAATTATTCATATTTACGGTTCTAGTAACAATTTAATGCTTTTTTATACTCGAAGATTTTTAATCCAACCTCTTTTTGTTTTGTTGTTTATCCCCGCTTTTTATTATCAAAAGCAAACTAAATAGTATTTTTTACGTATCTTTAAAGTAAGGATTCTTTTATTTTAAAATTAAATATTTTGATATGAAAGTGATAAAACATACAGGTGAACATGTAAATTTTGAACCTGAAAAATTAAGAAATTCACTTCTTAAATCAGGTGCAAGTGTTGCTATTGTGGATATAATTTTGGAAAAGGTAATTAATGAAATATATGAAGGGATATCTACTAAAAATATTTATAAAAAGGCATTTGGTTTACTAAAAAAAGATGCCAATTCCTATGCTGCGCGTTACAATCTTAAATCATCTATTCAGATGCTAGGTCCTGCTGGTTTTCATTTTGAAAAATATATTGCTCGTATTTTTGAGTCTGAGAAATATGAAACTAAAATCAATTTGTCTTTACAAGGAAAATGTGTTTCTCATGAAGTGGATGTTTTGATTAAAAAAGGCGAAAGAATTGAAATGGTTGAATGTAAGTTTCACATGAGTAGGGATGCCGCATCAGATGTTAAAATTCCAATGTATATTCTTTCTCGCTATAATGATTTGAATGTTAAGGAGCATGAAGTGTTTTCAAAAAAAGACATGATAAGTGGTTGTTGGGTAGTTACAAACAATCGGTTTACCACTGATGCTATTGATTTTGCAGTATGTTCAGGAATTAAATTATTGAGTTGGGATTATCCTATAGATAATAATTTGGAGACTAAAAATTTAAAAGATTGTTTGTATCCGTTGACTTGTTTGACTACACTGACTTCATCTGAAAAAGATAAGTTGTTGAATGCAGGTATGATTTTAGCTAAAGATTTGATGGTGAGTCCAGAAGCATTAGAAGAAATAAAAATTAGTTCCAAAAGGATTATTCATGTTTTGGGAGAGGTCGAGGAGTTGTGTAGGTGTTTTTAAATTTCAAGTTGTTTCATTTTAAATTGTAAACTTATGAAAGTTAAATTTATAGGAGGAGCAGGAACGGTTACGGGTTCAAAAACCTTGATAGAAACTGATGGGTTACGAATTTTAATTGATTGCGGACTTTTTCAAGGAATCAAACTTTTGCGTGAACTTAATTGGGAACCTTTACCAGTTTTAGCTTCATCAATTGATGTTGTATTGTTGACTCATGGACATTTGGATCATTGTGGATGGTTACCCCGATTAGTTAATCAAGGTTTCAAAGGGAAAATATATTGTACCAGTCCTACTTTGGCGGTAGCCAAATTAATCATTACTGATAGTGCTAAGATTCAAGAGGAAGAGGCTGAGAAAGCAAATGAAAAGCATTATTCAAAACACGAACCTGCGGAACCATTATATACAGTCGAACAGGCTGAAAAAGTTTTTTCACAATTTAGAGCTGTGAAACCTTATGCGTCTGTTGTTATTGAAGAAGATGTTACGGCAATTTTTACACCTGTTGGGCATATTATTGGAGCTTGCAGCATTACTTTAAAAATTAAAGGTAAAACACTTGTTTTTTCTGGTGATGTTGGGCGGGACAATGATTTATTATTGTATCCTCCCGTAAAACCTAAACATGCTGATTATGTTTTTCTAGAAAGTACCTATGGCAATAGATTACATCCTAATACAGATCCAAAATCACTCTTAGAAAAGTATGTTAATACTACTTTTCAACAAAATGGGACTGTAATTATTCCAAGTTTTGCTGTTGAAAGAGCTCAAGGAGTTATGTTTTTATTATGGCAATTAAAGAAGGAAAACAAAATTCCTGATATCCCTTATATTGTAGATTCGCCAATGGGAGCTAGTGCTTTTGATGTTTTTTTTAGTAATACGGATTGGCATAAGCTATCCATAGCTGACTGTCAAGCTATGAGTAAAATGTTTACAATTCATTCTGATTATCAAGAGACATTAGATGCTATTTATAATAAAGGTCCTAAGGTTGTAGTTGCTGCTAGTGGTATGGTTACAGGGGGTCGTGTATTGAGTTATTTAGAATACTATATTGGGATTCCTGAAACATTAGTTGCAATGGTTGGTTATCAAGCGGAAGGCACCAGAGGGAAAAAATTATTAGAGGGAGCAAGATCAATTAAAATTTATGGAAATTATTATACCGTACGTGCACAAATTGTCGAAATACAAGGCATGTCTGCACATGCGGATCAGCATGATTTATTAAATTGGATATCCGAATTAGAAAACAAACCTAAGAATGTTTTTTTGGTTCATGGTGAAAACGAACCTGCTGATGAACTTCGGCTTAAAATTAAAGAAAATTACGGTTTTCCTTGTGTTATTGCACAGCGGGGACAGGAGTTTGAACTCTAAAATAGATTGGTTATTTTTAAAAATCTAATGCTTTAACTTCATAGTCTTTGCCTACTATTTCTTTTAAAACAGATGGATTGGTATTAGTGTAAAAGATGGGTTGGTTATTGTTTTTGGACGTAAAACCAACTTCTTTTTCAAGTAGCTTTAGTGTTTGTTTTGCTACTGCTTGTCCGGAGTCTATAATATGAATGTTTTCAGGAAGTATTTTTTTAATTTGCGGAATTAAGTAGGGATAGTGGCTACAGCCTAGTACAAGATAATCGATGTCTGCTTCAATCATGGGTTGTAGGTATGATTCAAGAAGCTCAGTCATTTCGGGTGAGTTAATTTCGCCACTTTCAATTAGCTGAACCAATCCATGTCCTACTTGTTCGATTATTTTAGTGGTTTGAAATTTTTCAGCAGTTTTATTGAAAAGTTCACTAATGAGTGTTCCTTGAGTCGCTAAAATTCCAATCTTTTGAGTTTTAGAATTTAAAGCTGCGGGTTTAATAGCGGGTTCAATTCCTATAAACGGTATTGTGTATTTAGCTCTTAATTCTTTAATTGCATTTGTGGTAGCTGTATTACACGCAACTACGATTAACTTACAGTCCATTTGCAGTAACAAATCGACGTTTTTCATACATAAAGCAATGATCTCTTCTTTAGTTTTTTGCCCATAAGGGGCATTTTTGCTGTCTGCTAAATAGATTGTTTTTTCAGAAGGTAGTAATTGATGAATTTCTCTCCATATAGAAGTTCCTCCTATACCAGAGTCGAATATACCTATTGGTTTGTCGTTGTTCATCATAACAAAGTTAAGTGCTCTTAATTAATTTTCCTAAAATTTATTTTATAAAAAAAACCGTTTTATTTCTTAGTTTGAAATAAAACGGTTTTCGTTTATTAAGATAGCTTTTTTAGAATCCTAAATCTTTTTTTACATCAGCAGTTAGGTTTGGACCGTCAGCAAGTAATAATGTTGAACCATCAAGGATATATTGAAACCCTTTAGCTTTTCCTACTTTCTGGATAGAAGCTCTTACTTTTTCCATTAATGGTTTTACGATGTCTGATTCTTTTTGTTGTAATTCTTTTTGAGCATTATCTCTAAAGTCAACAATTCTCTTTTGCATGTCTTGAACTTCTTTTGAACGTTCTCCGTTTATTGCATCAGTAACAGTAGCTGATTCAGCTTCGTATTTTTTTAATTTAGCTTGATATTCTTCAACCATTTTTTTATAGTCAGTATCATAAGTTGCACTTAATTTTTCAAGTTGTTTTTGTGCATCAAGCATAGCTGGCATTTTAGACATGATTTCGCTTACATCAACATGAGCTGTCTTAGCTTGTGCGTTAATTGCTTGATTTGCTCCTAAAATGAATATTGCAGCAATTAATAAGGTTTTAATTTGTTTCATCGGTTTTTAAAAATTTAAGTAAATAATCTAATTTATTGTTTTAATTGTAATTCTCTTGCTTTTTTTATCGAATCTCTTACTTGTAAAGCTTTTTCTCTTTTTTCTTCAATAGCTTTTTTTCTGTCTTCGATTATTTTTTTACGTTCTTCCAATGCTTTTGCACGGGCATCTTCAGGAGTAGTTTCAATCTTTTCTGTTTTTGAAGTATCTTCAACTAATTTTGAAGTTGTTGGCTTTGCTACTTCTTTTTTAGTAGTTTCAGAAATCGTGCCAGTTTTTTTAGCTTCTCTTTCTTCAATTGCTTGTTTTCTTTTTGCTTCTAATTCTGCTTTTCTATCTTCAACTAGTTTTTTTCTATCCTCTAAGGCTTTTGCGTTGGCTTCGATTTGCTTTTGTTTTGCTTCATCAGCATTAATTTTTGCTGTTTCTTTTGCATTATCAACTCTAGGAGCTGAATTTGTGCTGGTTCCGTTTTTCTTGGCTTCTCTTTCAGCTAATAATTGCGCACGTTTTTCTTCAGCTTCTTTTTTCTTTTGCTCTGCTGCTATTTTTCGATCTTCAAGGCTTTTTTCTCTTTCGGCTTTTTTTGCTTCTAAGGCTTTTTGTCTTTCAACTAAATTTGGATTTACATCGACTGCGTCTTCTTTTTTCTCTTTGTCTAATTCTGCTTGAAGCTGTTTTTTTGATAATTGTTGCCTTTTGTCGGCACGATTAATAACGCGTAGGACTAAGTCACTAATGTCGTATCTTTTGGCAGCAAATAACATGGTCATGTCTGAAGTTTTGTCAAAGATAAAATCATATTTTTGAGTTTCAGCAATATCTTGGATAGCTGTAAAAACTTGGTCTTGGATTGGTTTTATCAAATCTGATTTTTGAGTCATCAGGTTTCCATTTGGGCCAAATCGCATTTGTTGTAATTCAAGTGTTTCATTTTCAAGAAAATTGATTTCGCTTTCTCTTTCTTCAATTAAACCTTTAGTAAGAAGTGCTTTTTCGATTTTAAGCTCTTCTTTAATTTTGTTAATTTGATTCTTTTTAAGTTCAATTTCTTGTTTCCATTTTTGAGCTTTTTGTTCAAGTTGATTGTTTGCTTCTATGTAGTTGGGTACATTTTGCAAAATATATTCCATGTCAATATAACCAATCTTTGTTCCTCTGGTTTGGGAATTGATGATATTTGAAGTCAATACAACTAAAAATAAAAGTAAAAAATGTTTTTTCATAGCTTAAAATATTAGAAATATTAAGTTATTTTATTAAAATTGTTGTCCAATAATAAAGTGAGTTTGCCATCCACTTTTATTAATTTGGCCTGTTGCAGCATCAAATCCATGACCGAAATCTATTCCTAATAAACCAAATGCAGGCATAAATATACGTAAACCAACACCCGCGGAACGTTTTAATGAAAATGGATTATAGGTGTCAAAGTTAGCAAATGAATTACCACCTTCCAAAAATGCAAGTGCATAAATAGATGCAGCTGCTTTTAGTGTAATAGGATAACGCAACTCCATAGAGAATTTATTGTATACTGTTGCTCCAATTTGCTCTCCACTACTATTAATTGGTGTTAACGAATTGTTTTGATAACCTCTTAACTGGATAGTTTCTCTACCGTCCATTGCGAAATTTGCTAATCCATCTCCACCCACATAAAAACGCTCAAAAGGAATTAGTCCTCTGTCTTGATTGTAAGCTCCTAAGAATCCGAATTCTGTTAATGTTCGAAGTACTAATTTACCATAAATTTTGGTGTACCAATCGGCTTTGAACTTTATTTTGTAATATTCTAGCCAATTAAATTTCTTTTGATCGACTTTTGCTGGGTCTGCTGCTGCATTTTGAATGTCACCATTATCAACTTTATTAGGAGTAGGGTTTAAGTTGCTAGGAATCGCATCAAGGTAGTCGCCAGCAACTACTGTTTTTCCATTTGAGTCATCATATGAATTGCCTCTATAGATATATTTGTTTTCTTCCTGGTCTCCTAAAGTAGCATAATTAATACCATTGAATAAGGAGTAAGGGAGAGAGAATTTACCTGTAAGGCTGAACTCTGATCCATATGTTGGAAAAATTGGATTTACTCCTTTGTTATTTCGTGTAATCCCAATTGTGTAAGTGAAATTTCGTGACGTTCCATCACCAAATGTAAATAGACCTGTGTTATAATTGTTTAGGTCGTAATGTTGATAACTCAAGCTTTGTGAAAGTACAAAGAAGTCATCTGGCACTGTTAATCTTTTGGCAAGTCCAACCGATAAAGTCAAAATGTTAAAACTTTTACTTTTATCTACTCCAGAAGATAAACCGAAATTACTTAAGAATTGCTTGCTATAGGATAATGAAGTGCTGAATTGTACCGGTTTTTTTTGTCCAAACCATGGCTCTGAGAACGATAGACTATAGGTTTGGAAAAAAGTACTGGCTTGTAATCTTAATGATACCTTTTGTCCATCACCCATAGGTAAAGGTTTGTACGCTTCTTTATTTGTTAAGTTTCTTGCCGAGAAGTTATTGAATGATAGTCCTAATGTTCCAATGAAGCCACCACCACCATAACCTCCTTGAAGTTCAATTTGACTAGAGCCTTTTTCTACTAGGTTGTATTCAATATCAACTGTACCAGCTCCTGCATCTACATTTTTAAATTTAGGGTCAATAGCCTCAGGGTCAAAGAAACCTAATTGACCAATCTCACGAATGGTACGAACTAATAATTCTTTACTGTATTTTTCTCCTGGTTTAGTACGAAGTTCTCTGTAAATTACACGGTCATTAGTCTTGTCATTACCTACAACGGTAATTTTATTGAAGTATGCCAAAGGTCCTTCAGTAACTCTTATTTCAAAATCAATACTATCGTTTACTGTTTTAACCTCAACGGCATTTATACTTGAAAATAAATAACCATTATTTTGGTACAAATTGGTAATGTCTTCTCCGTCTGGTTTTGATTTATCTGCAATTCTTTTTTCAAGAAGTACACCATTGTATGTTTCTCCTTTTTTTACCCCAATGATTCGGTTTAAAAAATGGTCAGGATATACAGTGTTTCCTAAAAATTTAATATCTCCAAAGTAATATTTATTTCCTTCTTCAACATTTACTTTAATAAATAAAGCATTTTTTTCTTTGTTATAAGTTACAGAATCAGAAACGATTCTGGCATCACGATATCCTTTTTCTTTATAAGAAGCGATTACTTTTTCGAGGTCTTCTTTGTATTTAGATTTAATGAATTTTGAAGCTTTAAAAACACGGATTGGATTTTTTTGCTTCGTATCTTTCATTGCTTTGCGTAAAGTTTTGTCAGATACTTTAGTGTTTCCAATGAAATCTATTTCACGAATTTTTATTTTGTCACCTTTGTCTATGTTTACCAACATATTCACTTGATTGGTGCCAGTAGTGTCTACAATTGTATTGATGTTTACTTTTGTGTTGAAGTATCCATCTTTTTTATACTTGTTTTCAATATAATTTTTTGTTGTAGTAATTAAGTTTTCATTAACGACTTTGCCTTGTGTAAGGCTATTATCTTTGATTAAGGCATCTACTTTTCCTTTTTTTACGCCAACAAATTTTACTTCATTTAATTTTGGTAATTCCTTAATGTCAAGATCAAGATAAATACTGTCGTTTTCGATTCTATTAATATAGAACGAGATTTCATCAAAAAGCCCTAGTTTTCCTAGTTTTTTGATGGCACTACTAATTTCTTCACCAGGAACCGTGATGGTTTGTCCTTTTTCTAATCCTGCGAAAGTAACAACGGTTTGTTCGTTGAAGCTTATTTTGTTTGTAAGTGAAACTTTTGCAATAATGTATTTTTCTCCTTGATCAAATGCTACTCTAGTTTGAGCTTTGACTTGCGAAAAACTTACCAAAATTAAAAAGGTTAGTACTGCTTTTATATTTTTATTTAACACTAAAAAATTATTTAATTTGTTCACTTGTTTTTCCAAATCTGCGTTCTCTTTTTTGATAACTAATGATAGCCTCATATAAATCTTGTTCTTTAAAGTCTGGCCATAGTATTTCTGTAAAATACAATTCAGCATAGGCTATTTGCCATAGCAAGAAGTTACTGATACGATGTTCGCCGCTAGTGCGAATTAATAAATCTACATCAGGTAAATTATGCGTGTAAAGATGCTCATTTATAATCGAATCGTCAATAGAGTCAATTGAAATTATATTATTTTTAACTTTCTCACTTATAGTTTTTACAGCATTTACGATTTCCTCTCTTGAACCGTAGCTTAGGGCTAAGGTTAAGGTCATTTTGTCGTTATCTTTGGTTCTTTCGATAACTGAACTAAGCTCCTTTTGTGCTGAAGTAGGTAATTTTTCAAAATTACCAATAGTGTTTAATCTGATTTTTTTTTCTTCTAGGGTGGCAAGTTCTTTTCTTAATGACTTTACGAGTATTTTCATTAAGGTATCTACCTCAAGTTTAGGGCGATTCCAGTTTTCAGTAGAAAAAGCATAGAGTGTTAAGTTTTTTATGCCTAATTCAATGCAAGTTCTAATGATTTCTTTTACAGATTCACTACCTCTTTCGTGTCCAAAAGCTCTAAGGAACCCTTGCTTTTTTGCCCAACGACCATTCCCGTCCATGATGATGGCAAGATGGTGAGGTAATCGTTCTTTATCTATAGTATCTAGTAAATTCATTTTTTATTCTGCACAATAGCAAGGTTTTTCTCCAAAGGTATAGGTTAATGTAACCCCTGAAAAAACATACCAATCATTGTTATTTATATTTCCAAAATTAAGTTGACTTAAATTTTCATTAGCAACTTTGCTGCCGTCAATATCGTCTCTAAAGGTATATCTAGCCCCTATTTCCAGTCCTAATATGAACCGCCTGTTTAATTTAGTTTTAATTCCCACTGTCATTGGGATAGCAATTGATCCTCTTCTAGAGTCAGTTTGTGCTTCAATGTTTCTATTAGTATACAACATACTACTGTATCTAATATAACTTATACCGCTATGAACATAAGGCGTTGTTTTGTTTCTCAATTGATGAAGATTGAAATCAAAAAAATTAAATTCAAGGCCTAAAGATAGTTCTTTTATGTTATTTTCAAAATTGAAACCTCTCCCGCTTCGACTAGCTTCCTTAGAATTTATATCATTTGAATAGATGTTAGATTGCATATAAGAAACTCTGTAAGCGTGTCTAGGGCTTTTATTCCATTTATACATTAATCCTAATGCTCGCTTACTAGGAGCAATATAGGTTGTAGGACCTACATCTCCAATATAATTACTCCCTCCTAAAAAGACTCCTATTTCATGTATTTGCGAAAATAGTGTAGTACTTAGGAAAAAGCACAGAATTAAGCTGATTTTTTTTATCATTTTAATTGAAATAGCGTGCAAATATAATAATAATCGATTCGATACAATATCGAATAGGCTAAATCTCTCTTTTATTTGGATATAAGTCATTTTTCCTTAATTTATTTATAAAGAAAAACGAAAAATAAAGGACATTCGTATGATATATAGTAAATGAGGTATTTTAGTTTCTTTTGTCTTCTCCCCAAAGTAATTTCGAACGAAGTGTTTTTAGGAAAGTCTCATCCGGAATTTCAATCATATTGATTTGAAAAGGTGTTTTTTTGATAGTTAAAATAGATTCATTACCTACAGATGTAATTCTTGAATCTAAGGAAACTAAATAGTTTTCTTCTCTCCCCGATACTTTAAGTCTGATTTCTGTTTCGTCAGGAATGACTAAAGGTCTTGCGTTAAGATTGTGTGGGGAAATTGGAGTAATAACGAGGCTATTTGCATCGGGAGTCAAAATTGGTCCTCCGCAGCTTAAGTTATAACCAGTTGAACCAGTAGGAGTAGAGATAATTAGTCCGTCAGCCCAATAAGAGTTTAGATATTCATTGTTTAAATAAGTCTCAATTGTAATCATCGAAGTGGTATCTTTTCTACTTACAGACACTTCATTCATGGCAAAATTAATGTCTTCAAGACTTTCATTTGTTGGAGTACATGACAAGCTCAATAGTGTTCTTTTGGAAAGGCTGTGTTTTTTGTCGATAACGATTTGTAAAAAACTAGTAATATTTTCTTGTTGAACAGTTGCTAAAAATCCTAGTCTTCCAGCGTTAATTCCTAAAATAGGTACGCCAGAATCTCTAATAAATGTAGCCGCTCTTAATATGGTTCCATCTCCACCGATACTAACCATCATATAGAAACTGGAATCAATTTCAGTATAGGAGGAAAAAGTACTGTACTCTTTACTAATGATTTTTTTTTCATGAAGCATTTCCAAATAGTGAGATTCGAAAACCATTTCTATTTTATTTTTAGAAAAGAAATTTAAAATCTCAGTAATAATTGGTTTTGTACTGTCTTGATAATATTGACCGTAAATGGCTATTTTCATTAGTTCTCTAATCGTTTGTTTGAGTTTGTGTGCGTTGCGTTATTGAAACGATATTATATATTTAAATATTTATCTAAATAATCAGAACGTTCTTTTAAATTATTAATGTAATTGTCTTCAGTATGTTCAGAGGTAATTTCGTAATTGTATCTTCTAAAAGATTGAATGATTTCATTAATGGCTCCAAGGCTTATTTTTAAAGTCAATTCAACACTGTCTACAGTAGAATCAGAGATGAATAAACCTAAAAGTTTACCGTTATTGCTTTCTACAATTTGAGTAATTTGGCTCATTGAATAATCTAAAACTCCTTTTTTTACTTTGATAATTCGTCCTTGCTCTTTTAAAAAAGGGGTTTCATGAAAAAAACTCATGATATCATCTATTTCATAATACCCCACATAATTATTTTCTTCGTCTAAGACTGGAATCAAGTTGCTATGATTTTTAGCAAAAATTTCAAGTACCTCAAGCCAAATAGAATTCGTCCTCGTAAAAAAAGCTTCTAATGTGTACTTATAATCGATGATTTTTTTATTGTCATCAAAGGTTTCGATATCATTGGCAGCAATGCTTCCAATGTAAATTCCTTCTTCCAAAACAGGGAAATGCGAGTAGTTTAATTCCGCAAAAAAGTCTTTCACTGTCTCGATAGATTCTTGACAGTCAATGGCTTTATAGTCCGTGGTTATGTAGTCTGTAATTTTCATCGTAATTAAATACTCTAATTTTATGCAAAATAATCAAAAAAAGGCAAAAACACCTACCTTTTACTTTGTATTTTTGTGGCAAATATGGTGTAATTCTAGATAAACAAAAAGTATTCCAATGACAAAGTTAAGTGTAAATATTAATAAAATAGCAACTTTGCGTAATGCACGTGGAGGAAATGTACCGGATTTATTAAAAGTAGCTACTGATATTCAAAAATTTGGTGGTCAAGGAATCACTATTCACCCCCGTCCTGATGAGCGTCACATCCGTTATCAAGATGCTCGTGATTTAAAATCAGTAGTTTATACTGAGTTTAATATCGAGGGGAATCCACAACATAATTTTATTGATTTGGTTCTGGAATGCAAACCAGAACAAGTTACTTTAGTACCTGATGCTATCGGAGCGATTACGTCGTCCGCAGGTTGGGACACCGTAAAAAACCAAGAGTATTTAACGGAGATGATTCAAGAGTTTCAGCGCAACGGCATCCGTACCTCAATTTTTGTAGATCCCGTTCTTGAAATGGTTGAAGGAGCCAAAAAAACAGGAACAGACAGAATCGAATTGTACACCGAAGCTTTTGCACACCAATACAGTTTAGGAAATGAAAACGGAATTGATCCGTATGTGAAATCAGCTGTTTTGGCAAACGAATTAGGTTTGGGAATTAATGCAGGTCACGATTTGAGTTTGGATAATATTCAGTTTTTTAAACAAAATATTCCAGGCTTACTCGAAGTTTCTATTGGTCACGCCTTAATTGCCGAAGCCTTGTATTTAGGACTCGATAATGTGGTCAATATGTATTTGCAAAAATTAAAATAATAGTTGTTTC
>JAHEBK010000214.1 GCA_024642295.1 Flavobacterium sp.
CTTGATAATATCTGCGGCTGAACCTTGAATAGGCGCATTCACCGCATTTCGTTCTGCACCACCACGCACGATAGCATTTTGCGAATTAATATCTTTCAAATAACGACGTCTTCCCAAAACGGTTTGCACATAACCGTTGTCTCGGGCAAAATCAATTTGCTCATTGATAAAAGATTTCAATTTAGGATAGGTTTTATAATAAGCTTCAATCAAATCGGCACTTTCAGAACGGGATAGATTCGTTTGGTTCGAAAGACCAAATGCCGAAACACCGTAAATAATCCCAAAGTTGACTGTTTTAGCATGACTACGTTGCTCTCGAGTTACTTCTTCCAATGGAACGCTAAAAACTTTGGAGGCAGTCGATTTGTGAATGTCTTCGTTATTCTGAAACGCTTTAATCATATTTTCTTCGCCACTAAGCGCAGCAATCACACGCAATTCAATTTGAGAGTAATCGGCAGAAACCAAGGTGTAATTTTCATCACGAGCAACAAAAGCTTTACGGATTAAACGCCCTCTTTCGGTACGAATCGGAATGTTTTGTAAGTTCGGATTATTCGAACTCAAACGACCCGTTGCGGCAACAGTTTGCATATAATCGGTATGTACACGACCCGTTTTAGCATCGACTTGATTGGGCAAAGCATCAATATAAGTGCTTTGTAATTTTACCATTTGACGCCATTCTAGAATGTCACGTACAATTTCGTTATCATTGGCTAAATAAGATAAAACTTCTTCGCCCGTAGCATATTGTCCTGTTTTGGTTTTCTTTTGTTTGGCTCCACCAATTTTCAATTTGTCAAATAAAATATCACCGAGTTGTTTAGGCGAAGCCAAATTGAATTTTTCGCCATCGGTTTCGTATATTTTTTGTTCCAAGGCATTGCTTTCCGTGGCCATTTCGACTGACATGGCATTCAAAAAAGGAACATCAAGGTTTATTCCTTCGGTTTCCATCGCTGCCAATACGGGAACAAGCGGAATTTCGATTTCATCAAAAAGTTTTTGAGTGCCAGTTTTTTCCAATTCAACCGCAAACAATTGTTTTAATTGAAAAGTAACATCGGCATCTTCGGCAGCATATTCCTTGATGTCTTCAAGAGGAACATCGCGCATGGACTTTTGATTCTTTCCTTTTTTGCCAATCAAATCTTCAATAGATTTCGGGGAATATTTCAAATAGGTTTCACTCAAAATATCCATATTGTGACGCATATCGGGATTAATCAGATAATGTGCAATCATGGTATCAAACAATTTGCCTTCGACTTTGATGCCGTAATTAGCCAAAATCTTTAAATCATATTTGATATTTTGTCCAATTTTTTCAATTTCAGTATTTTCAAAAAACGGAATGAATTTTTCTGCCAATGCCTTTGCATCGTCCTGATTTTCAGGAAACGGAACGTAAAATCCTTTTCCTTTTTCCCAAGAAAAAGAAATCCCTACCAGTTCGGCATGTAAGGCGTCTAGTCCAGTAGTTTCGGTATCAAAGCATACAGAAGTTTGTTTTTGTAAATTTTGTAATAGCAATTTAATACCCAAATCACATTGGATGATCTGGTAGGAGTGCTCCGTATTTTCGAGTGTGCTGTAAAACGATTGGTGCGCTATTTCGCTACTTTCGGCAGGAAGAGTGCTCGAAAAAAGATCAAATTGCTCCTCTGCTTTCGGTTGAGGCTTTTTGTATAATTTGGCTTCGTCCGCAGGGGTAGTTGTTGCTTGTAAAGCTTGTGACGGACTTTTAAAAATGGCATCAAATTGTTCTGCCATTCGTCTGAATTCCAATTCGTTAAAAAGAGCATCTGTTTTGGCGACATCGGGAGTAGAAAGTTCGTAGTCTTTCTCGTCAAAAGTCACTGGGCAATCCAATAAAATAGTTGCCAATTTTTTAGATAATAACCCCAATTCTTTATTGGCTTCAATTTTGTCTTTGATAGCGCCTTTTAGTTGGTGTGTGTTTTCCAAAAGGTTTTCCATCGATCCATATTCTGCCAAGAATTTTTTGGCGGTTTTTTCGCCCACGCCAGGCAATCCCGGAATATTATCGGCAGAGTCGCCCATCATTCCTAGATAGTCAATTACTTGCTCAGGTCTTTCGATTTCAAATTTTTCCAAAACTTCTGGAATTCCCCATATCTCAATGCCGTTCCCCATTCGGGCAGGTTTGTACATAAAAATATTTTCCGAAACCAATTGGGCAAAATCCTTATCAGGCGTTACCATATAAACTTTGTAGTTCTCTTTTTCGGCTTGTTTGGCAATTGTTCCAATCAAATCATCGGCCTCAAAACCCGCTACTTCAATAATCGGAATGTGCATGGCTCTTAATAATTCCTGTATGTAGGGAACCGCAATTTTAATCGCTTCGGGCGTTGCATCACGATTTGCCTTGTATTCAGGAAATAAGTCGTTTCGTAAATCACTGCCGCCTTTGTCAAACGCCACTGCTAGATGGTCTGGTTTTTCTCTCTTAATGACATCCATCAACGAATTCATAAACCCCATAATCGCCGAGGTGTCCATTCCTTTCGAATTAATCCTAGGATTTTTGATAAAGGCATAGTAACCACGAAATATTAACGCATAAGCATCAAGTAAGAAAAGACGTTTTTGAGTAGACATAAAGAAATAATTTGTCGTAAAAATAAACAAAGCTTTTTTAAAATGCTCTTTTTTTTAAGTTCATTATTGCTTTTTTTAGCAGGATAATTGTTTTGTGGGCGTGCCCTTGTTGCGGAAAAACTAGTGGCACCAGTAAATTAAATTGCAACAAGGTCGTGCTGTACGTTCCCGCTTTTTTGAAACCGAAAAAAGGTTTCAAAAAGAGCTCCACTGCCATCACTCACGCAAACTCGTATGCAATGCCATTAAGTTAAGCGTTTTTTGTGTCATTTCGAAGAATGAGAAATCACATAAAGTGAGCAACTAGTGTGATTCCTCATTCTTCGGAATGACAAAACAGGATGAATTTACCCTTAACTTAATGACATTGAACTCGCATGAAGAAGAACCGATGAACAATTACGGAATCAATTGCTTGTAGTAGGACGAGACAAAAAAATACCAGACGAAAGGATTCGGTAGAGAGGAAACCTATTTTATTTAATAGTTTTGTATCAACACATCGGTCGGTATATGCAATCTTTCATGAAGTTGTCGAATCATTTCCAAAGAGAGCTTTCTTTTTCGATTTAGAATTTCGCTTGCTCGACTTTTCAAGCCAACGATTTTTGCCAAATCGTTTTGATTGTATCCCATTTGCTCCATTCGGAATTTGATTGCCTCAATGGGATCAGGTAAACCAATCGGAAAATTCTCGTTTTCAAATTGATCAATCAAAATTCCAAGCACTTCAAGTTCATCGCCTTCGGGAGAACCTGGTTTTGCATCAAAAATTATTTCAAGTCTTTCAAGTGCTTGATTGTAATCGTTTTCGGTTTTTATAGGCTTAATTTCCATAGCATTAAATTTCGTTGGCATTAATCTTATCATATGCTGCATGCGTTCCAATAAATCGAATCCAAACCATTTGATAATCATAATTTATCTTTACGATTAATCTGTAATTATTTCCTTTGATATTAAAAACAACTCTATTGTCGTTTAAAATACTTGCGCTTGGATATTCTTGCTTTATCTCATTTGGATTTTTCCACAAAGCTTTACTCGTTTCCTGAAACCAAGCTTTGAGTTGTTGCTCACAATCGTTATGGACTTCCCAAAAGTCCCGCAATATTTTTTTTGCAATTACTCTCAATACTTTGATTTTTGACAAAGATAATAAAAAAGTTCCCAATACGGGAACGAATGATTGTTTTTTTATGAAATGGATTTTTTTAGAGGTTGTACAACAGTTATGGGAGCAAATCCGAGCCATCTGCAACGAGAAAATTAGTGCATATCAGAGCGGTTGGGTTGGCAAAAAAATACCACACGAAAGGATTCGTGCGGTAGCGAAGTGTCTCGTCCTGAAATAAGTTTACATATTTTCACACTTTTGTGTAAAGCTATTTCAGGACAAGACAAAGATGAGCCACAAAGAGAATCAAGAAGCCGTCTCAAAACTGAGGCGGTTTTTT
>JAHEBK010000215.1 GCA_024642295.1 Flavobacterium sp.
ACCGGTTGAAAACTAGTAAACATCGAAAATAACCAAGAGATAAGATAGTAAGTAGCAATAGCAAAAGTAGCTGCTAAAACAACCGACTTGAATTGCTCGGTCACTTTTACGATTTTATATTTATATAGTCCTAAACAAACTAGGAAAGTTGCAAATGTGGCTCCAACTGCTTGAATTACAATTCCGGGATATTTTGCTTCAAAAATAGCAGATATTCCACCAATAAATAAGCCTTCAAATAAGGCGTATCCAGGTGCTAAATAGCCAGAGTATTGTGGTTTGAATGCTGCAACAACTACTAGTATTAGTCCTATGATAGCTCCTCCAATGGCAGGTAAAATAGGATTCATTCCGTTGAATGCCATCCACCAAATTACCATAGCCGAAGCAGTTAACAGTAAAAATAATAAAGCGGTTTTGTTGATAGTTCCTGCAATGGTCATTTGTTGATCGTAATCAATAATGGTTGCTTGATGTACTTGTTCAGTTCTCGTTGTAGCCGAAAAAGATTTATTGTTTAAAAACGGATTTCTTGATTTAAAATTCATTGTATGAGTGTTTAATTGTGTCAAATATAATCTAAAAAAATGGAGCTTCAAAAACGGTTATGAAAATTATAACAACTAGGCACTCTTGTTGTTATTAGGTAGATTGTTGATGTTTTAAATAACCATCAAATTACATCCCCGAATATCTGAATTGTCAAAACGACCCAATACCTCGAAAGAGTTGTTTGGGTATTTTTTTCCTAAATCTTGTGTGGCGATAAATGAGCAAGAATTAATATTGGCCAAGTCAATGACATTTACACCTCCTGTTTTTTCATTTTTTATATACGAAAGTGCATCTTCGGTATCGCGGATGAGAATTTGCATCCAAGCTGGACATTCGAAAATTCCATTTCCTAGTGAATAGGCTTGAGAAAGTAGTTCGGTCATTCCGTATTCAGAATGGATTGCGGATACTCCAAAACCATCACTCAGTTGTTGGTGTAATTCTTCTCGAATCATTTCTTTGCGTTTGCCCTTCATACCTCCTGTTTCCATAATAATGGTAGATCCCCCTAGCTCCCAAAGTGGGAATGAAATGGATTTTGAATATTCTATTAAATCCAACAAAGCATAGGTTACTCCAATTAGGATTACATTTTGCCCCTCCTGATTTAATTCGATGAGGTTTTTGATGAGTTCGTCATGATTGTGTAAATAAAAGCCGCTTTCAGGGCGATTGGTGCGTTGAATCAAATCTTCGACCATGTGGATTAATGATGAGCCTTCACGTTCTAAATAGGAGGGTAAAAGTGCTAATATAACGTAGTCTTCGATATTTCCATAAAATTCAGAAAATGCTTTTTGGTAACTTTCTTCATAAATAGAAACATCGGTCACAAGATGTTTGCTGGTAATCATTCCAGTAGTTCCACTACTAGTAAATGTAGTTTCAATTGGATTGGAATTGCTTACAACTTCGTGACTTTTGAAAAACTGAATGGGTAAAAACGGAATTTGTTCTAGTGATTTTACTTTTTGAACATCCGTTTTTAGATGATCACAGAATTCTTGATATACTTTATTCTTTTCGTATTGGTAACGAAAGGTTTTTAAAGCGATTTTTTCAAATTGCTTTTGGGAGGAAATCGTAAATATATCGGTAGTTGAAATCAAGTTTTTTATGCAAAAATACTAAAATAAAAGAGGCTGCCTAGATTTAGACAGCCTCTTTGTTATTTCAAGAAAAAATATTAATATCCTCCTCTGTTTCCACCACGGTCATTTCCACCACGGTTTCCACCACCATAACTTCCGCTACGGTTGTTGTTAAAACTTCTTCTTTCGCCTTCTGGTTTTGGCTCAGATTTGTTAACAACAATTGTACGTCCTTGAACAGTTGCTCCGTTCAATTCGTCAATTGCTTTTTGAGCATCGTCATCACTTGGCATTTCAACAAAACCAAATCCTTTGCTTCTTCCTGTAAATTTATCTGTGATAATTTTAACTGAATCTACTGCTCCGTAAGCCTCGAAAGACTCTCTTAAATCTGCTTCCTCAATACTGAATGGAAGGCTTCCAACAAAAATATTCATATGTGCTTATTTATAATAATTGAAGCAAATGTAGTCTAATTTTTTTCTAATCTACTATATGTTAGCTTATTTAATCATTTATTTTAATTCTGAATCCTGTAGTCTTTATTTTAGTTGTTCGCAATTATGCTCATATTTAAGGACTAAGGTTGTATTGGAATTTTATAAAAAACACCTTGTTGAAAATTTAAAACAGGTTCGGCAGTAGAATTAGTGATAGTGTTTAATGCATTAAATCTATAGGTGCCCGATATTGTTTTGTTTGTATTATCATATTCAGTGATGATTATTTGTCCATCGCCTTTTCCTGTAGCAGTTGCATAATTGAGTTTTGCAAGTGTACTAGTTTGTGTGTATGTAGCCGTAACAGTATTGTTTATTCCTAAATCATAAGTTTTTACTGCAACGCCATTTGTTTTTAGGGTTAACTGTTCGTCTCTAGTGTAAGCGTTAATAGTTAGTGTGCCGCCAGCGTTAACAGTGGCAATCGTAGTAGTTGCTCTCCAAAAAACATTGTCTTTTATGCCTTGGAATGAGGGATTGTTGAATTTCACATTTTCCTCACAGGAAATAAAACAAAGGAGTAACAGACTATATAATAGGTGTTTTTTCATAAAAATAGTTTTAACCAAACAAAAATATAACATTATCAATACAAAATCAGGAATTATCAGGTAAAAATAATAATATTTAACTCCGTATAAATCAGTTAGTTTTTTTTAAAAAAAATATATATCTTTGCGCCCTTAATTAACAGAGGTCGAGTACCTCAAAATTTAATCATAAGATTATGTCAGTAAAAATTAGATTACAAAGACACGGTAAAAAAGGAAAACCTTTTTACTGGGTAGTAGCTGCAGATGCACGCTCAAAAAGAGATGGTAAATACTTAGAGAAAATCGGTACTTACAATCCAAACACTAACCCAGCAACTATCGACTTAAACCTTGATAGCGCAGTAAAATGGTTGCACAATGGTGCTCAACCAACTGATACTGCAAAAGCAATTCTTTCTTACAAAGGTGCTTTATTGAAACACCACCTTGATGGAGGAGTTCGTAAAGGAGCCTTAACTCAAGAACAAGCCGATGCTAAATTGGCTACTTGGTTAGAAGCTAAAACTGGTAAAGTTGATGCTAAAAAAGACGGTTTATCAAAAGCGCAAGCTGATGCTAAAGCTATCGCTTTTAAAGCAGAACAAGAAGTGAATGCAAAACGTATCGCTGCTGCTGCTCAAGCTGAAGCAGATGCTATTGCTGCTGCTACACCTGTTGAAGAAGTTGCTGAAGAAGTTGCTGAAGTTGAAGCTTCATCAGAAGAGGCTGCTGAAGAAACTAACGAAGAAACTCAAGCTTAATTTATTGGCGATAATGCGTAAAGAAGATTGTTTCTATTTAGGTAAAATCGCTAAAAAATTTAGTTTCAAAGGGGAAGTCTTAGCCTATTTGGATACGGATGAACCTGAGTTATACGAAAACTTGGAATCAGTGTTTGTTGAATGTAACAGACACTTGATTCCTTTTTTTATTGAAAATTGTTCGCTTCATAAAAATGATTTCTTACGAATTCGTTTTGAAGAAGTCAACTCTGAAGAAGATGCCGATGCCATTATGGGCAACGGGATTTACCTTCCTTTAAATATGTTGCCAAAACTCACTGGCAACAAATTCTATTTTCACGAAGTAATTGGTTTTGAAATCGAAGACCAACGTTTAGGTATTTTCGGTGTGATTCAATCTATAAATGATACTACTGCTCAACCCCTTTTTGAAGTGTTGAACGGAAATGTTGAAATATTAATTCCAATGATTGACCATTTCTTGGTTAAAGTGGATCGTGAAAATAAAAAAATCATCATGGATTTGCCAGAAGGGCTTGTGGAGATGTATCTTTAGCAGAAGTTTAATCGGTTATTTGTTTAATCCGTTATATGAAATCTTAAGTCTAAAATCGTTAATCCTCAATCTTAAATCTTTTATATTTTG
>JAHEBK010000216.1 GCA_024642295.1 Flavobacterium sp.
TACCCAAAAATGGGTATGCGGAAGTCATCGTACTTTTCCCTACGCTAGTATGAACTAGATCAGGTTCAGAGGGTAAAATCTCAGCCTGCAATTTGCAGACACCCCTAAAGTGTGATGCAAATGTAAGCAAAAAGTTGTAGTACTATTTTAGAAATTAGAAGTTTAACATTTTTGGGTTAATTACATCTAAATAGAACATTATTAAGAGTTTCTTGTCCAGCAACCAGCAACATGGTCATTGACCAAGCCTGTTGCCTGCATAAAGGCATACATCACGGTAGAACCCACAAATTTGAAGCCTCGTTTTTTTAAATCTTTACTAATAGCGTCGGATAGGGGAGTAGTGGCAGGGACTTCTTTGAGAGATAAAGGGTTGTTGTCAATAGGTTTTCCGTCAACAAAAGCCCAAATGTATTTGGAAAAACTACCAAATTCTTCTTGAATTTTTATAAAATTTTGCGCATTGGTAACAGCCGAATATACTTTTAGTTTGTTGCGAATGATGCCTGCATCTTGTAGTAAATCCAAAATTTTATCGTCGTTATAAAGTGCAATTTTTCTATAATCAAAATGGTCAAATGCCTTGCGGAAATTTTCTCTTTTATTAAGAATGGTAATCCAACTCAGACCCGCTTGAAAGGTCTCGAGCAATAGAAATTCAAATAAGGTAGCATCGTCATAAACGGGTTTTCCCCATTCTTGGTCGTGGTATTCTTGGTATAAGTCCGAAGATAAGCACCAGTTGCATCTTGTTTTGTCTTCAGTATTGTTTTTCATCTTCGGCTAAATATTTTTTAATTAAATGATGTCCTAAATATATTAACGGCGTTAATATAATGGCTACTGTTAGTTTAAAAGTATAACCCGTTAGTGCTGATGAAATGAAGGTGTCAAAATTGATTTTTCCAGGTAACCAAAAAGCAATTCCTAGTACAATAAACGAATCAAACAATTGGGAGATAATAGTGGATCCGGTTGTTCGAAGCCATATTTTTTTATTGCCAGTTCTGTTTTTAAAAAACCAAAATACAGTAACATCAATGAGCTGTGAAACCATGAATGCAATGATACTTCCAACTATTATCCACATACTTTGTCCAAAAACAGCTTGAAATTGTTCGTCATTGACTGGACTAATTCCTTTGGCTGCAGGTATACCAATGGCTAAAAATAGCACAATAAAAGCGTACGCAATTAAGCATGCAGTGATGATAGAGAGTTTTTTAACGCCTTTTTCGCCAAAGTATTCGTTGATTAAATCAGTGGTTAAAAAAACAATTGGCCAAGGTAAAATACCAATACTCATAACAAATGGCCCTATTTGGATTAATTTACCGCCAATAAGTTCGGCAACAACCGCATTGGTAATAAAAATACCTGCAAGGATAACAAATACGAATTCTTTCTTAGTTTTAAACATATATTTGGAATCAAACTCAAAAATACTATTTTATTTGAAACAAATACTAGTGTTGCTTATTAGAACAAAAAAATCCCATTCGAGACCGAATGGGATTTACTATTATGATTATGATGACTAAAGATTATCCTAAAGTAACTCTTTTGAAACCTGTGATTTCAACGTTGAATCCTTTAACATGATCACTAACTTTTTTACTATCATCTTTGATGAAGTTTTGATCTAATAAAGCTTTCTCTTGATCTAAAGTAGTATTGTCAGAGATAAAACGTTGTACTTTTCCTGGAATAATTTTGTCCCAAATTTGTTCTGGTTTACCTTCTGCTTTTAATTCCGCTTTAGCATCTTCTTCAGCTTGTTTTAATACTTCTTCAGTTAATTGAGAGAAAGAAATATACTTAGGAACATTTTTCAATGTTTTCCCTAAACGTTTAGCTTCTTCATTTTCTTTTTCAATTACAGCAATACGAGCTTCAAGTTCAGAAGTAACGAAAGCTGGATCAAAATCTTTGTAAGATAATGTATCAGCACCCATAGAAGCAACTTGCATTGAGATGTCTTTAGTCAAAACGTCAGCGTTAGCAATTGGAGCAGAAATTGCTGTTAATGCAGCAATTTTGTTAACGTGTACGTAAGATCCAACGTAAGCGCCTTCTAAGATTTCAAAACCACCGATTTCGATTTTTTCACCAATAACACCAGTTTGCTCGATTAATTTTTCAGCAACAGTAATTCCGTTGAAATCTGAAGCTAAGAATTCTTCTTTAGTTGAGAAATTGATAGCTCTTTCTACTAATTCTTTAGCTAAAGCTACGAAAGTTTCATTCTTACCTACGAAATCAGTTTCGCAGTTTAAAGTAATGATAGCTCCTTTAGTTTTGTCAGCATTAATAAAAGAAACAGCAGCTCCTTCAGAAGACTCACGGTCAGAACGGTTAGCAGCAACTTTTTGTCCTTTTTTTCTAAGGTTTTCAATAGCTTTATCGAAATCTCCTTCAGCTTCAACTAAAGCTTTTTTACAGTCCATCATTCCGGCACCTGTAGTTTGTCTTAATTTGTTTACGTCTGCAGCCGTTATAGTTATAGTTGACATAATATTTAATTTTTAATGTTAAAAATAAAAATTCCAATTAATAAATCCCAAATTCCAATTTTAATTAATTACTAACCTAGGGTTATTAATCGTTTGGGGAATTTGGAATTTAAAATTTGGAATTTAAAATTTGATTTATTCTTCAGTTGCTGGAGCAACAGTTTCTGCTTGAGCAGGAGCTGCTTTTTCAGCTGCTTCAACTTCTTTGTCAGAACCTCTTTCAGAAAGTCCTTCAGTAACAGCAGCAGTAACTAAAGATAAAATTTTATCAATTGATTTAGAAGCATCATCATTTGCAGGGATAACATAATCTACCTCACGTGGGTCAGAGTTTGTATCAACCATTGCGAAAACTGGAATGTTTAATTTTTGTGCTTCTTTTATTGCGATGTGCTCAGCTTTAATATCTACTACGAACAATGCTGCAGGAAGTCTAGACATATCTGCGATTGAACCTAAGTTTTTTTCTAATTTAGCACGAAGACGATCTACTTGTAAACGCTCTTTTTTAGATAACGTCATGAAAGTACCATCTTTCTTCATTTTATCAATAGAAGACATTTTTTTTACTGCTTTACGGATAGTAACAAAGTTTGTTAACATTCCACCAGGCCATCTTTCAGTGATGTAAGGCATGTTTGCAGCAGCTGCTTTTTCAGCAACGATATCTTTTGCTTGTTTTTTGGTAGCAACAAATAATATTTTTCTACCTGATGCAGCAATTTTTTTCAAAGCTTCATTAGCTTCTTCGATTTTAGCTGCAGTTTTATATAGGTTAATGATGTGAATACCATTACGCTCCATATAAATGTAAGGAGCCATGTTTGGATCCCATTTTCTAGTCATGTGTCCAAAGTGAACACCTGCTTCTAGTAATTCTTTTACTTCTACTTTGTTTGACATTTTTTGTACTAGTTTACGTTCTGTTGATTAGCAATAAGTCTCTTTGATACGGCTTTGGGACTTTCGTCTTTAGACTTTCGACTTATTTAGATGCTAAACTAATTTCTCACCTCGGTGAGACAACAACAACATTGTTTAAATTCAATAATAAATTCAATAAAGTCTTGCTCCTGTGAACAAGACAGGTAATATTAACGTTTAGAGAATTGGAATCTCTTACGAGCTTTCTTCTGACCGAATTTCTTACGTTCAACCATTCTTGGGTCTCTAGTTAATAAACCTTCTGGTTTCAATACTCCTCTGTTTTCAGCGTTTACTTCACACATTGCGCGAGCGATTGCCATTCTTACAGCTTCTGCTTGACCAGTTACACCACCTCCATATACATTTACTTTTACGTCAAAGTTTTCAGCATTTTCTGTCATAGACATTGGTTGCATAACTTTGTATTGTAAAGTAGCTGTAGGGAAATAAGTTGCGAATTCTTTTTTGTTTACAGTGATTTTTCCTGTTCCTTCTGAAACATAAACACGTGCAACAGCGGTTTTTCTTCTACCGATTTTGTGAATAACTCCCATTACTTAAGATCGTTTAGGTTAACAGTTCTTGGTTTTTGAGCTCCTTGTT
>JAHEBK010000217.1 GCA_024642295.1 Flavobacterium sp.
CAAAACCTACTTAATACCATAATTATTTAATTTTTGTAAATGTAATAAATCAATATACAATGGCAATAACAATGGCAATAACAATGGCAATTTTCAATCTCAAAAATCAAGTTCAATGAAAAAGCCCAATTGTCAAATTCAATTTATTTTTTACTATTGTTATTGTTTTTTGAAATTGTCATTGAAATTGCTTTTTTACACATGAATAATCTCCTCATCAATCAATAAATCTTCTCTTCGTAAGCGCAAGAAAATCTGCGCCACGGCAATGGTGTCTTTTTCGCAATAGGTCACAATGCGGTCGATATCTTTGTCTACATAAAAAACATGACCAACTTGACTACCGTCAATATCTCCTTTTGGAGAAGGAATGCCAAGGATTTTGCACATTAATTTTAACGATGTATAATGTTTGTAGTCACCAAATTTCCATAACTCTAAAGTGTCCAAATGCGGAATTTCCCATGGTTTTTTGCCAAAAAGATTCAGCTTGTTCGGGATTTCAATATTGTTGATAATCATGCGTCTTGCCATAAAGGGAATATCAAATTCCTTGGCGTTATGCCCACACAGAACATGTTGGGGTTGGTTGAAATGATTGTTGACTAAATTATTGAAATCGTTCAAAATCTTTTTCTCTTCACCAAAAAACGAAGTCACTCTAAAATTCCGAATGTCATTTTTATTGGCAAAAAAACCAACGGAGATACAAACAATTTTACCAAACTCCGCCCAAATTCCAGCTCGGTCATAAAATTCCTCGGCTGTAAAATCGTCTTTGCGTTGGTATTGCGTTTTTTGTTCATATAGTGCTTTCATTTCGTCATCCAATGAATTGAAATCAGCCGTTTCAGGCACGGTTTCAATATCAAGAAAGAGAATGTTATTGAGATTTATTTTTTCAATCATGGTTTTATTTTTTGACTTGTTGAAGCATTTTATAGGTTTCTTCTAAATACTCGTGAAAATCATCACTATGTGGTGATCCCGTTGTACTTTTTATATCATGATGCCCTAAGCGTACAATAATTAATTCATCCTCAGGAACCACAATCACATATTGGCCCAAATGCCCGCGCATGTAAAACACTTTTTTGTTTTTGAAGGTGCTCAGCCACCAACCGTAACCGTATTGCGGTGATGCTGCAAACCTTGGAGTTATTGATTTGGCCACAAAAGCACTGTCCAGAATTTGGTTACCGTTCCATTTTCCGTGTTGCAAATAGAGTTTTCCAAAACGGGCAAAATCTCGAGCATTACTGGCAATACAACAATAAGCTTTCACGATTCCGTTTTCTCTATCGGTTTGCCAAAGGGCATCACTTTCAGCTCCCATAGGTTTCCAAAAAGAGTCCGAAACATAATTGGCTAAATTTTTCCCAACGGATTTTTCAATACACATGGCTAACAATTGTGTATTTCCACTCAAGTATTTATAGGTTTTTCCAGGTGCTGTAATCCCTTTCAATCCTAAAATAAGAGCTCTTAAATTATCATCAAAATAAGCACGGGTAGTTACCGAAAAAGGATCATAATAAGACTCATCCCACTCCAATCCGGAAGCCATTGAGGATAAATCGCCCACCGTCATTTTTGCCGAAGTTCCTACTTTGAATTCAGGGAAAAAATCAGAAACTTTCTGGTCTAAACTTTTAATTTTTCCTTCCATAATCGCTTTTCCCAATGCAGCCGAAACAATGCTTTTTGCCATTGAAAAGGAATTGGACTTGGAATCTTTGGAGTAATTATCATAATAACTTTCGTGCCAAATACTATCATTTTTGATGATTAGGAAAGCAACTGTACCAATTTTCTGATGCAGTTTTTCAAGCTTTTCAGTAGTTTTTACTTGATTGCAATTTTTAGCAATGTTCCAAGGTTGCGCAGTCTTTGATTTTTCGATAATTCGATTTGAAAAATACTTGTAGTCTTCAAGAAAAGCTGTTTTATGCCCGTTTAAATAAGTGATTCGAACGGCTTTTAGCAAATAATCAATTTTAAAAACATAGAACATCACTTCTATAATCAAGATAAATGCAATCAATCCGATTAAGAGTTTTCTAAACAATTTCATCAAATACAATTTTATGATTCAGTACGAATTTACACAAATATTTTGCTCCTTTTCTTTTTTAGAACAAACTTTGTTGTGAAGAAGGGTTTTCGTGATCCAATAGCCATTTTTTACGCCACAAACCACCTGCATAACCTGTGAGTGAACCATCAGTACCAATCACCCTGTGGCAAGGAACTACAATCCACAACGGATTTTTTCCATTGGCGGAAGCCACAGCACGAATAGCCTTTACATCGCCTAGTTTTTTAGAGAGTTCCAAATAACTCATGGTTTTCCCAAACGGAATTTCGATTAAGGCTTGCCAAACTTTTTGCTGGAAGTCGGTTCCTGAGGGATTCATTTTAAAAGTGAAATTATTCCGTTTTCCTTCAAAATAATCTTGAAGTTGGGTAACGGCTTCTTGTAAAATGAATGGAATTTCAGTAGAAATTTCGCCTTCATCAGCAATAGAAATCGCTGAAATTCCATTTTCGTCGCCTGTAATTTTTGCGAAACCTAAAGGTGTTTTTATATAGCTGATTTTCATCGACGCTTATTTATCAGAATCTGGATTGCTCAATAAATTAATGTCTTGGATGAGTCGTTGGATGTCTTCTTCTTTTGTGCCATCATAAAATCCTCGAATACGTCGTTTTTCATCGACTAGAACAAAGTTTTCAGTATGCACCATGTCTAATAATTCGCTCGGTTTTCCCATTTTTACGGCTAAATACGATTTGCGTGCCATGGTGTAAATGTCTTTTTTATCGCCAGTGACCAAGTTCCATTTGGCATCTTTGACACCATATTTTATAGCATATTTTTTCAAAACAGGAACGCTGTCGGTTTCTGGGAAAACGGTATGCGATAATAACATTACTTTGGGATTGTCCAAAATGGCTTTTTGTACTTCGAATAAGTTTTTAGACATTTTTGGGCAAATAGAACTGCAAGTGGTAAAGAAAAAATCGGCTACATAAATCTTGCCTTCGTAGTTTTTTTGAGTGATGGTATCGCCATTTTGATTGATAAAAGAGAAATCAGCGATGGTATGGTATTTACTCACATATTGAACCGTGCTATCGACCAACTCTGGGTTGACATCAGCAGGATTGTAGATGGGTAAAGTTTTGATTGGTTTTAAAGCACCGTAAAATAAATAAAGCGTGACAGCCGAAAAAACGATGAATACGCCTATGAATATACGATATCTGTAGAAAATAGATTTCATTATTTTTTTTGCAAAAATACAAAACAGGTTCTGAAATTGGTGTTAATTTATTTGATTAAAATATTGGTTTTTTTACGACTGTTGCGTAAGGATTGATTAACCAAGTACAAACCAAATAAGGTTACTGCGCCTCCTATGGCAATGGAAAGTGTTAGGGATTCATCAAAAATCAGGGCTCCCATAAGTACCGCTACTACAGGATTTATATAGGCATAAATACTACTGATCTCTGGAGGAAGATGTTGCAAACTGTAGATAAAAACCGTAAAGGTAATTAGCGAACCAACCACCACTAAATACGCAATGGCAAGCCAAGTATTGGGAGGTATTTCGCTCCACGGAATAGCAGTGCCTGTGGCACCATTATAAGCGAACAACAAAAGACTTGAAATAAACATTTGGAATCCCAAACTATAGTACGGATTATAAGAACCTGCTTTTTTCTTAGTGTATAAAGTTCCAAATGCCCATGTAATGGTTGCTAAAACCGAAAGTAAAATCCCCAGTCTGAAATTGGGAATCAAGAAATCAGCCAAATGTTCGTAGAAAATAATACAGACACCTCCAAAACTCACAAAAAGTCCAATAACTGCTAGTTGTGCGATTCTTTCGCCTCGACAAAAAGAAATAATAACGATCCAAATCGGGAAAATGGCAGCAATAATGGCGCCGAGGCCACTACTGATGTACTTGACACCAGCCGTACTTAATC
>JAHEBK010000218.1 GCA_024642295.1 Flavobacterium sp.
TACTGCAATTTTGTGGGAGAGTATGTCGTCGCCTTTCTTTAATCTGATTTTATTTCAGATTCTTTCTAAACCCTGTTCTAACGAACGGGGTTTTTTTGTTTATAGCTGTGACGTGACGCTTAGTTCGATTCGTAGCCTTTCGGATCAAGGATGGATCAAGGCTAAATCCGGATCAATCTCGGATCAATCTCAAAAGGGATCAATCCCAAAACCTGTGGAGGGACAAAATTAAGCATAAATATTGTTAGTCTAAAAAGGAAAATTCAATGTTCCTTAGTCCTCTAAATTGAGATCTAAAAGCTTTTATTTTAGCATTGAAAGATTCTAGCCGAAGCATTTGTACTTCTATTGTTTAAATAGTTCAAAATTCCCGCTATAACCTAAATTTGTTTATAATATTCTATTTACAAAATGGTAAAAATACATGTAATTGTAACGTTTATTTTACTAAATTTGATAAATCTTATCCTAGAAAATGGAACAAAAAATTCGAATTCACCTAGCTGATGACCATCATGTCCTGATTGACGGGATGAAGACATTATTGAATACTATCTCAAATTTTGAAGTAGTAGGTCTTTCACTAGATGGCTGTACTCTTTACGACGAAGTTACAACTAACAATACTCATATTCTTATTCTAGACATTAGCATGCCTAAAAAAGATGGCATCGAAGTGCTTAAAGAATTCAACAAAAAAGGATATCCATGTAAAGTTATTATCCTTTCAAGTTATGACGATTTGAAAATAATCCAAGAAGTTATGAAACTTGGTGCTTCAGGCTATTTAACCAAACAATGTGCAGGAGAAAATATTGTATCCGCAATACAATCTGTATCCAATGGAGAAGAATACTTTTGTGATGTAGTGCGTGAGAAAGTTTTCAATACAGCGACACAAGACATTCCGAAAATAATTAAAAACAAAGCAAACATCATCACCATTTTAACCGAACGAGAAATCGAAATTATTACATTAATTGCTTTAGAGTATAGTGGTAAGGAAATTAGTGAAAAATTATTTATCAGCACCAACACAGTCGAAACACATCGTAAAAACATTATTAAAAAACTAAAAGCAAAAAATACAATAAGTATTGTGAAATTTGCGATTAAAAACAATTTAATTAAATCTTAAAACTGTAAATTACAACTTTAAAAGATTACATTGTAACTGACACTTTCTTTATATGATATCATTTAGAAATATATTATTTCTATTTCTCTTACTAGTTATACCTAGCACTACTACATTTTCACAAAATAATGGTTTATCCCTGGAAAAAACCAAATTACTAATAAAAGAAGCAACTGGATTAATGCTTGATGGAAAGCATGAAGAATCATTAATAAAATCCAGACTAGCACTTAAAGAATCAATCAATCTAAAAGACAATGTGTTAATTGCAAATTGTTACAATACTATTGCCGCTAATTTTGACCAACTAACTGAATTCGAAAAAGCTTTCTTTTATTATAAAAAAGGACTGCTATATGCTGAAAAAACAAACAATAACAAACTAAAAAATTGGTTAAACAACAACCTAGCTAACATCTATTGTTTTAATAAAAAAGAATATAAAAAAGGGATTTCATACTACAAAAAATCTCTTATTTATAGCAATAAGATACACGACTCAGCACAAATTGTTTTTACAAATCTCAATATCACATGGGCTTATTTTGATATTGGAAAATTCAAAGAAGGACTCCCTTACTTGAATTTTATTAACAGACACCATTCAAAACATGGCAATTCAAATACAATTGTTGCATTGAATATGCTAAACGGCATGTATCACAGTCATAACAATAACTCTGAAAAAGCCATTCTTCATTTTGAAAAAGCAATAGCACTTGGACAAAAAGACAGCGACAAATCTGACTTATCATACACCTATTTAGAATATTCTAAATTTCTATCAAAATTTAAAAACTATAAAAAAGCATTCGATAATCTTGAGCGTTATAAAGATCTCTCGGAAGAAATCAACAATGTCGAAAAACTAAAGAAAGCCAATGTTGCGGGCATCAATTTAGAACTGGATGAATACAAAAGAGAAATTGACAATATTGAATCAAAGTACAAGACCAAAGAACAATTGCTAATTGAAAGTCAAACAAAAAATAAGCGTATCAGCATTATTATCATTTCAGCATTGATAATCATTATTATCCTTTTATATTTTTTTATCCAAAATACTAAACTAAAACAAAAAAACAAACTCAAAGACATCCAAAGTAAGATACAACGAAACATTATCAATGCTTCCATTAATGGGCAAGAATTGGAACGCAAGAAAATTGCTTCATTTTTGCATGATAATATTAGCGCTTTATTGTCTTCAGCAGACATGCATCTGAGTGTGTTATATGCTAAAAACCCCTCTAAATCAGACGAATTAACAAAAACTAAAGCCATCCTAAGAGAAGCGCACGACAAAGTAAGAGACCTTTCTCACGAACTGATTCCCTCTTTACTAATTCGATTTGGGCTTTTTTATGCTCTACAAGATTTATGCGAAAAAAACTCTAATTCAAGTTTGAATTTTGAATATATATCTTCTGAAAACATAAAAAAAAGATATCATGAAGATTTTGAAATGAAAATGTATTTCATCATAACTGAACTATTGAATAATATTATCAAACACAGTCAAGCCAGTCAAGCTAAATTAAGTCTCTTTGAAAAAAAGGAAAACTTAATCATAAAAATTATTGATAATGGACAAGGTTTTAATACTAAAAAATTTAATATCATTGAAGGTTTTGGTCTTAATCAAATAAGAGCACGTATCAAAAATATGGATGGTAAAATACGAATCAAATCGCAAATCAATTCAGGTACTACAATTTTAATTCAAGTGCCTATTGAATATAAAAAGACCTAACCTCTCTTCTCAATTTCGATAATTTCTAAATCTTTGATTTTATCCCCGTCAATTATAAACCGTAACATGGTGCGCACTTGATGAAAACCACTTTTCCCACAAGCACCAGGATTCATGTGCAATAAGTTGAGTTTTTTATCAAACTGTACTTTTAAGATATGCGAATGCCCACAAATGAATAATTTAGGTGGATTAGCAATTAACTCGGCACGAATATTAGGATTATACTTCCCTGGATATCCACCTATATGCGTCATCCAAACATCAACTCCTTCACACATAAACCGATTGTGCAACGGGAATTCCAATCTTGCTTGTGCAGCATCAATATTCCCATAAACAGCACGCAACGGTTTTAACTTTTTCAAACTATCAGTCACTGATAAATCCCCGATATCGCCTGCATGCCAAACTTCATCAGCCTGAGCCACGTATTTTAAAATTGTATCGTCAATATGATTGTGCGTATCTGAAAGTAAAAGGATTTTTTTCAAAATATTTTTTTTAAAGAGCATTTTCCAGCTCCCGACGTTTCGGGACGCTTTATCTTTTTATTTTATCACAACCCTATTTCAAAAAGAGTTTTGTCAAAAATTAAAAAGAATACCGCTACTATCTGGGCTAGGAATTGGGGACAAAAATAAACATTCTCTTTTCAAATCAAAAATGCATCCAAATCTTAACAAACTTTTGCAATTTTGGTCCCTTTTTACCAACCAATTAATAAGTATATTTACGCCTTAAAATAACAGACTTGAGATTTTTCATAAAACTAGCATATAACGGAACGCATTATCATGGATGGCAACACCAACCCAATGCTGTTTCGGTACAAGAAACACTCAACAAAGCTTTATCTGTGCTATTGAATTCTGAAATCAATATCATGGGGGCAGGTCGCACAGATACTGGTGTTCACGCTCGCGAAATGTATGCACATTTTGATACTGAAATATCATTTGATGCTGAAACATTAGTTTACAAACTCAATTCATATTTACCCAAAGACATTGTTATTTACACCATCTTTGAAGTAGCCGACGAAGCGCATTGCCGTTTTGACGCTACAAAACGTACCTATGAGTA
>JAHEBK010000219.1 GCA_024642295.1 Flavobacterium sp.
TACAACTCCAGTACTTACAGATGGTTTTGCCTCCGTTTCTACTTCAGGTTTTGGTTCTGGTTCTGGACTGCTATACATGAATTCATCAACGTAGAGATTTGTACTTTTTATGACAAAATTTCCTTTTAATATCGCCTTATCCGATAGCACATAATTAATAACATTGCCCATCGAACCATTCATCACAAAATCAGATTTACCATAAGTAGCCCGAAAGTCCTTAAACTTCATTTGATCCTTTTTGAAAGTAAAAACGCCCTCGTTGATTACAAATGGTTTAGGCAGGTATTGTGAATGCGTTGTAATGTTTTTTAGAACCAAAGTACCGCTGTTGTTTAGGTTCCCATAACGTCCTTTTGTAGCGTCGCTTTGTTTTCCTTTTAGGCTCAAATTAGCTTTGATATACCCTTTTACGTCCAATCCTTTTTGAGAAAAAACTTTATATATTTTTTCTAAATCTAATTCTCCATTGATTTTTAAATCATAATTGATGTCATCCAAATCCTTAAAAAAGCCGACTACTTTCATCGGTTTTCCTTCAAAAACAATGGATGCTGGATACATCTTGACAGAGAGATCTTTTGTTTTTCCAGTTGGATTATCCACTTTTAAATCTAGGTTGATATCCGTAATTGGATTAGGATAATAGGGCATCTTTAGGGCACCGTTTTTTAATCGAACTGTTCCAACTGTTTTGGGCAAAATCTTTTGAGCCTTATCATAAACACCATTTGCCACAATATCTGCATTTAATACTCCTTTTAAATCAATAGTGGTGATTCCAAAAGCACGATTCATTTTTTGTAAATCCATATTTGATCGCAATCGAGCTTTAATATCTGGGCGATCAAGGCCTTTGATATCAACAATACTATTGAAGGAATCTTTGCCCACATTAAAATAGAGGGTATCAATTTTTACATTCAATTTTTGAACATCTAAATCGGGTAATTTGGTTTCAAAATTCAAAAAAAGATTGGATGCAGGGACAGGCACTTGATTATAAGCAAAAAGTCCGTTTCGGATTTTCATACTGAAAGCCAAATCAGGTTTGCTATTGGTAGCTTCAATATAATTCCCTTTTAGTGTCAATAATACATCTGTTTTACCTTCAATTTTAGTTTTTTGTAGCCATTGGGTGAACTGTGGAGGCAAAGCGGTAAAAAAATCATAAAGGTTACTATCCGTTGATTTGACCTTGAAATCCATCGCATATCCATCTTTAATGAAGTTGAAATCCCCTTTGAAATCAACAGGCAATTTATTGATTTTTAAATCATTTTGTTTGAATTCAAATGCTAACGAAGTCGTGTTGATTTTAGTAATCAAACTAGCGTTTACGTTTTTGTTTTTTAAATATTGTTCGCCTTCATAGGTAAAATCAAATGAATCAATTTTGGCTTGAGTAAACAAATCAAAAACATCTTTTTCGATATCGCCTTTTCCTAAATAATTGAATCCGCGGGCATCAATTAGGATTTTGGTAGATTTGTCGTCATAAACCAAATGGCTGTTTTTGATATCAATTCTTTCTAATTTTATAGACGTTTCTGATTCCTTATTAGATGTAGTATCTGGTTCTGATTTATACACGTTATAATTGGCTTCTCCTTTTTCATTGACTTTAATAGCAAAGAGAGCATCCGAAATAAAGATTTCATCAATTTTTACTTCTTTTTTAAAAATTAATCGGGCAACATTAATTCCAAAAGCGACTTCTTTTGAATGAATCAGCGCTTCATTTTTGAACGGAGCGGAACCATTTAATGTAAACTCATTTAGTGTAAGCGTTAAGGAAGGGAAATGATCAAAAAATGACAAATTGGATTCTGTAAATTGCAATTCCCCATTTATTTTTTCATTGGCAAAAAGTTTGATTTGGTTCGTGATGTATTCAGGAAATAATTTTGGCAACAAATACAATAGGAATAGTATACTAGCCAATACAATTCCTGTAATTTTTAACCCTTTGATTAGACGTTTTTTCATCACTATATGTTTTTGCAAATGTAAGGCATTTAATTAAAAATAGTATTCCAATAAAATTATAAAATTTATTACTGATTTATGTGATTTAAAACATCTTTTTAATTGACTTTTGTGTTATTATTTTTCTCCAAAAAGCTGAACATCATCTATTTGAAAAGCACCATCCAAAGCAGTATTTTTTCCTGAACCAATATATTTGAAACCAACATTTATTTTACCTGTATAACGAGATAAATCTACACCACCAGAACCCACAAATTGATACCAAGCTGTAGTTTGTTTTGCAAGGATAAAAGGGACTTTAACCCAATTCGCTTTGGCATAATCCAGTCCGTCAAAGTTGGTGGAAATATAGACTTCTAAGGTGTTTAGTGGTGAATCTACATCGAGATGGTGTTGCGCTGTTCTAAAAGTTAAGATTTCATTGGAATGAATATCCATATCTATTTTAGGCGAAATCAACCAAGCAATATTAGAGTTAACTTTAGTTCCACTTATTGCAAATTCAGCACAACCATTACCATTGTAAACTGCTCCCTTCCAAAATAATGAACCCGCTTGAACAAAATTTGACCAACCCGGAAGACTCACATTGCTATTCTCTGTGACCGATTGAAAATCTTCGGTAAAGAAAGGAATCGCTCTAGTTCCATTCATTTCAATGTCTTTATCAGAGCGGACAATTAACTGGTAATCTGAACCAAATTTCGTGAGAACACCCCTTACCTTTCCTTTGCCCGTAGGAACAATATTTTTTGCAAATCGAGCAAAACTACTCGTTCTTAAATAAACTTGGTTTCCGTTTGCATCCATGAGATTCCAATTTGTCCCTCCCCCAACATTATTGGCTGCTTCAAAATAATGCCTACCAATGGCTGCTTCCGAAAATTGAACGCCATTCAATTCGACTAAAGTATTTAGATTACTCGTGTTTACTAATTCAGGAATCGTTAGGTTGCGTGTTAATAAATTTTCATCCAATGTGGTACAGGATGGATGAATTACATTTTTATAGTCATTTTGAGAAAGTCGACCCACTGCGGCTTCATTAAAACCATTAGCATAAATACCTCCTATTCGAAGTCCATCAAAATAAAGATCTGTGTATTGATTTTTGAGTTTTATATAGACTTTATTCCCCACGCGATAGTCGATGTATAAATTGCTTACATCCACAGGAACACTAAACCCAATGGCAGGAGAATTGGCTGTAGCCAAAGTTTGAAATGAAATCGTTTTGAAAAAATTCCCATATTCATCCGAAGAAACAACATAAGCTTCAATAACATCATCATAAGGATATTGCGTAACAACGGAATTTGCCGTTGACCTAATTTCGGCTACGGTGCGATTGGTTTTCAAATCGGGTTGATTGCAAACTAATTCCGGGATACTACTTTCTTCTGAAACACAAGAGGATAAGCTAAAAAACAACAATAACCCCTTACTAATGTGATGGCTAATTTTCATAAATGTATGCTTTATTTATAAACTAAAATTGAGGTTGATGTAATAGGTGCGCCCAAAACCGTAAAAATATTTATTGCCAAAAGAAGGCGTACCACTAGATACATCTTGGTCACGATGCCTGAAATTTGCATTTCGAGCTTGTTCGTAACCGCCCGTTTTGTAATTCGTATCAAATATATTGTTGATGCTAAAAAACAAACCCAAATATCTTTTATTGATACGCCATGATTTTCCACCAATAAGATTTACTAGGGTCACAGGATTTAATTTCTCTTGTTCCAAAAGTATTTTGGCACGCTCTTCTGTAGCTTCTGGAAACGGGAAACCACTAGACGGATTGGTATAAAACCGAGTCGTTCTAGCGATTGGGGAAACATCTACATAACGGTCGTTTAAGTAATTGACATTGGCTGCAACCCACCAATACTTAGGATCTCGATATTCCAGGGACCAACTATAAGCTTGTTGTGGCATTCCTGCTTGCTTATAATTTTTGAGAAGTGTTTT
>JAHEBK010000220.1 GCA_024642295.1 Flavobacterium sp.
GCTTTATTTTTTTTAATTAAAAATGGTAGTATTTTGGAAGTGTTTACATGTGTTAAGTATTTGTAAATTAGTAAGTTAAGTATTTTTGTGTTCCTCAAAAAAGTAGTTAAGAGGTAGTGCCAAAAAAAGGTATTTAGGCTCATTTTAAGCTTAAAGACCTTTTTAGTTAAAGAAATATTTATTCTTTATTAGTTCCAATTCTCATCACATCGGCTTCAAAATCCTCTCGTGGACCCGCTGCTTTATTTCTTAGTTTGGTTCTGTAATTGTAAATGGTTGATAATGAATAGCGCAAAAACTCCGATATTTTGGCACTATCTGAAATTCCCAAGCGAATCAAAGCAAAGATTCGCAACTCAGTATTCATTAATTCTCCTTGTTTTAATTTGATATCTTCAGTGTCTGTTAGTAAACTGCTAAACTCTTCAATGAAATTAGGGAAAAGAGATAAGAATGTTTTATCAAAATTATTGTAGAATTCTTTCAGTTCTTTTTCAATAAATTCATCGGATTTAATGGCTCTTACCAATTCATTCATTTTACCACTGACTGCCATAATGTTCAATTGGCGTCTGTATTGGTCTAATTTGCTGATGTAAATAGAACATTGATCCATATAGCGACCAATATATATTTCTTTTACAAGGCTGGCTTCTTTTAGGGTATGATTTGTTTCGTTCAATTTTTCATTGGCTATTTTCAATTCTTCATTGAGGATTACGAATTGTTTATTGGCCAAACTAATTTCATATTTAGCTTTGGATAATTTTTTGATTTGTTTGAATAATAAAATCAAAGCTCCTAATAGAAACAACGATAAGATACTAGCACTGACTAAAAACAGAATTAGTTGTTTACGGTTTGTTTCATTTTGTTTTTGATAGGCTTCATTGATGATGGGCATCATCTTTGAAATTTCGAATGTTCTTAAACGTGCATTACAAAAAAGAGCGTCTTCAAGTGTTCGTTTGGTGTATTTATACGCGCGATCGATATCACCTTCTTCATACATAATATAGGCTAAGGAACGAAGGGAAATGTATTCTTTTTTTTCCAATTGCAAGTCGGAAATGGCAGAGATAATCAACCATTTTTTTTCCTGTTCGAACTCCTTTTTATGTTGGTAGGCTTGCGAAATTAAATAAGCAACAACTGCTTTGTCTGTATTGTTATTTTTAATTTTTGAAAAATAGTTTTGTAATACAGATATTGTTTCGTCGTATTTTTTTTCTGCTAAAAGTTTGTTAGCTTGATGAATTATAAAAGGTTCAGATGTTTTAGGATAAAAGTTATAACTGGAATCCCGATATTTTTGTGTCAGTGAAACATAATTATTTTTCTCTTGTGAAGTCGCAGCATAATCAGACATGGAAAGGTAAAGAGAACTGCATACTCCAAAATAAGTTCCTTTAATTTCGGGAGTTGATTCAATTTCAATTTTGTTAAGAATTTCAGTCGCTTCTTTGTACATGCCAAGCGTTCCCATAGTAGACGCTAGATTTAATTTTGAATTGTTTATTTTTGATAAATCCTTTAGCTGATTGGCAATATTTAAACTTTTTCTAGCATAGCTTATCGCTGAGTCCGATTGATAAAATTTATATTCTCCAAATAACTTTTCGTAAATCTCATATTTTTGAACGTCACTAGAAGTAATTTTTTGAAGTTCAATTAGTTTGACTATTTCTATTTGTTTCTTGTTATGAAATTGTTTGCTATTATCAATGGTTGCATCTAATTCTTTTAATAAAGAGTCGATTTCTGTTTGAGAAAATAGGAAAATAGGAAAAAGTAGCGCAATAAGAATATATTGAAACTTTAGCATTTTAGTTTGGTTTAGTTACTGCTAAAATAATTAATATTTAATATTCGTTGCTAGAAATTAGGCAGAATCTGTTAACAATAGTAATTATTATTGTATGTTTAAGTAAGTGATAACACTAAATATCTATTTTAACTTGTTGGAATGTATCTACTAAGAGAGATTTTAATAAACTAAAAAAGGCATAAATATAAAAAGCCGACTTCTAATAATTTATAAGTCGGCTCTTAAAGCAATTGTGTTCTTTATCCTAGATTACCCATTGGAACACAGATTAAAGAAATTTAATGAATATTCACAGATTCTTAAATTGTCATATCATAAAATCTGCGGATATCTGCGTGAAAAAAAATCAAAAAATCCTAATGCGGATTTTGAGTTTATTTTATATCTGTAAGTGTTTTCATAAATGCAATCAAAGCTGATTTTTCTCTTTCAGTTAAATTTAATGCATCTGAAGGCAAGGTTTGGTTAGGAACGGGAAGTCCTAATCCTATACCACCACCTTTATTGTAAAAATCGATCACTTGTTCTAAGGTTGTAAAAACACCGTTGTGCATATAGGGTCCTGTTTTTTCTACGTTTCGAAGCGTTGGGGTTTTGAAAGCGTTTTTCAATTGATCCATTTGGTAATGTGCATATCTTCCCATATCAGGACTTAGTTTTCTTCCGTTTTTATCATCTGGAGTACCAATGATTTCATGTTCTGTTTTCTTGAATTGTGGAGGAACCGTTCCGTTAAATAAGGGGATGAAATGACAGGTTGCGCACTTTGCTTTACCCGCAAATAAATTGAAACCTTTGGTCTCTTCTCTTGAAAATGTGGTTTTGTTTCTCATGTACAAATCAAATTTAGAATTGAATAAGTTTAAGGATCGAGTGTAACTGGCAAGCGCATTTTGAATTTGCCATTCTTCTATTTTTGTTGCTTCAGGAAAAGCCTTTTGAAATAGAGCAAAATACTTTTTGTCATTTTGGATTATTGGAATAATGTCTTTGATAGAGCTATGCATTTCATCAATATTCCCTACTACATCGGCACTTTGTTTTTCTAAATCCAATTGGCGCATATCCCAAAATTGTGCATTTTGAAATCCAGCATAGGTTAGGGTAGGAGTGTTTCGTTTTAGTAAACCTCCACCTAGTGACCGATTGGTTTTTAAACCATCCGTAAATGCTTTGTCTGGATTGTGACAAGAAGAACAACTTCTTGAATTGTCTTTGGATAATTTAGTATCATAAAATAATTGGTCTCCCAATGCTTTTTTAGCATCAGAATAGGCGAACTCTTCGGAAGGTATAAAAGCGTTTACATTAAAGCTATTTATTGCAAAGTAACTATTAGCATCAGGATTGATAACACTATTGCGGCTGACACTTTCAATTTTGTTCTCTTTTTTGAAAGTATTTAATAATGGAATTAAAGGATCTAAAACTGTTTTGATGTAATGTGCTCGGTCGAATGTATTAAAATCGGGATGTGCGTTGCAGTATTTCTTTCCTTCGCGAATCAATAAATTTATTTTTTGAATAACTTCTTTAGATTCTTGATGATTGATAGTTGGGAGAATCTGTTCCATAGCGTTTAAGCTTGCAGCAGATTCGGGTATGGAAACTAAGGCAATAGGCGAGTCAAAGCCGGTTATTCCTAAAGAGATATTTCTCAAAACATCCATTTTTAAGGCATCCATAATATGGGCTGGCGTAATAGAGATTACTTCTAGCGCTTGTTTCACTTGTTTGATATTACCTTGGAGAACGGTTATTTCTCGAATTAATGCAGCTTTGCTATTTGCATCAAATTTAGGGTATAGTAATTCCTCTATTACCTGAAAACCGTTTGGGGGAACAAATTGATTTTCGGCTAGTTCAAGTTCGTCAAGAGCAGGACCATTTATAAAACGAGCCGTTTCAGGGATAAAATAGGCAATGACCCATTCTGATTGCTTGTATTGTAATCTGCAATTGGTAAATTCTTTTTGCAATTTTTGAGTATCATTGCTTTCGCTTGCATTTTTTTTAAAATTGAGTAAAGCTTCGTTTAATTTTTCAATATCAATTAAAACAACTTGCTCGGCAGTAATCGGACTTGTTTTATTTTGGCAACCAGCCAAAATTAATAGACAGAGTAGTAAATAG
>JAHEBK010000221.1 GCA_024642295.1 Flavobacterium sp.
ACTAAATTCATTTATTTTAATAAAAATCTTTAATGTTTACTATTCCTTACTTCTTAGAAAAAACTAATTAACTTATTTTCAAACCATTAGAATTAGCTATCAAAAGTTTTTATTTAGAATTAGAATGCAAAGAATACAATGGATGTAAGCTATTATTAAACGATAAAAAAGTACTTTTTAGAACTGCCAAAACTACACCTACTAAAACTGGACAATTTGTGACATTGTGGAAAAGAACCGCAAAAGGTCCTATTGCTCCTTTTAACGAAAACGATGCTTTTGAACTCATAATTATCAATTGCGAAACTGCCACTCATTTTGGACAATTTGTATTTCCAAAAGACATTCTCATAGCACAGGGTATCTTCTCAACTAAATCCAAAGAAGGAAAACGCGCTTTTCGAGTGTATCCGTCTTGGGGCAAACCAAGCAGTAAACAAGCTCAAAAAACACAGAAATGGCAGCTAAACTTTTTTGTCGAAATAAAAAACGACCATTTTATTCCATCAAAATTTCAAGAACTTTATTTCTAATTTAAAGATTTCCGAGTTTTATAACACTTAAGTACTGGTCAAAATTTAATGTCGTATTTTTAAACAATAAAAAAACATTCTACTATGTAGGACATTAATTAACATAGGAGAAAGACTCCTCAACTTATATGACCTTATATTTCTTATATGGTTTAAAAAACACGACATTGATTCTTTCTTGTTACTCACAAACGTAATTTCAATAAAAAAGTCTAGAAATACTGGGATTTCCTATAAAAATATACTATATTCGTTAGGCTCAGACTAAACCAAATCTACCTTCATACTGGAAGACAGAAGTAGCAACTATTGACTGCTTTCTAAAGGAAACAAAGCAAGAGTACAAATAGCCGGATTTAGCTCCAAATTAATCTATAACTAACCAAAAACAACCCTTCTTAATGAGTTGTTACTAATTCAACCGAATATGAGACTTGAAGATTTTGATAATGACGAAGAAAAAGTAATCCATGATAGTTTAAAACAAAAATCATGGAACGAAATTCGAACAAACGATAGTTGGGCGATTTTTAAAATCATGTCGGAATTTGTTAATGGATACGAAACTATGGGCCGAATTGGTCCTTGCGTGACTATTTTCGGTTCCGCTAGAACCAAAACAGAAGATTTGCATTACCAACTGGCAGAAAATATTGCTTTTAAAATTGCAAAAGCAGGCTATGGTGTTATTACTGGCGGTGGTCCCGGAATTATGGAAGCCGGTAACAAAGGAGCACATTTAGGCGGTGGTCCATCAGTAGGATTAAACATTGTTTTGCCTTTTGAACAACATTTCAATCCTTATATTGACTCGGATAAAAACTTGAATTTTGATTATTTCTTTGTTCGAAAAGTAATGTTTGTCAAATACTCACAAGGTTTTGTAGTGATGCCGGGAGGTTTTGGAACTATGGATGAATTGTTTGAGGCACTAACTTTAATACAAACTAAGAAAATCGCCAAATTCCCAATTATTCTTGTTGGTACTACTTTTTGGACTGGATTAGTCAATTGGATCAAAGAAGTTTTAATTGAACGTGAAAAAACGGTAAGCCCAGAAGATTTAAATATTTTTAAAATAGTAGATACTGCTGACGAAGTAGTTAATGTACTTGATACTTTCTACAAAAAATACAATTTGAAACCCAATTTTTAATAAAAAAAGCTGTTCTTACGAACAGCTTTTTTTACATCTTTATCTTACTGAAATAAACGAATCTTACCTCTGTTGATGAGTTACTATTTTCTTGAAGCTAAATACGCCAAAACATTTTTTTCAATTCGTTCGTTAATGTTTGAGATATCAGCTTTTACAAATTTTTCGCCTAAGATGTTCTCGTATAATTCGATGTATCTATCCGAAACTGTTTCTATATACGCATCCGTCATTTCAGGAATTTGCTGCCCTTCTTTCCCTTGGAAACCATTTTCAATTAACCAACGACGAACAAATTCTTTAGATAATTGTTTTTGTTCTTCGCCTTTGTTTTGTCTTTCTTGGTATCCTTCTGCATAAAAATAACGCGAAGAATCAGGGGTGTGAATTTCGTCAATCAAAACGATTTGACCGTCTTTTGTTTTTCCAAATTCATATTTGGTATCCACCAAAATCAATCCACGACTAGCAGCAATTTCAGTACCTCTTTTAAATAAGGCCCTGGTATAGTTTTCAAGAACAATATAATCTTCTTCAGTTACTAATCCATTTGCTAAAATAGCTTCTCTTGAAATATCAGCATCGTGTTCTCCATTATCAGCCTTTGTTGTAGGAGTGATAATTGGCTCCGGAAATCTATCATTTTCTTTTAACCCTTCTGGCATTGCAACACCACAAAGCAATCTTTTTCCTGCGGCATATTCGCGTGAAGCATGACCTGAAAGATACCCTCTAATTACCATTTCTACTTTAAATGGTTCACACAAATGACCTACAGCAACACTTGGATCTGGAGTAGCAATCAACCAATTAGGAACGATATCAGCTGTCAATTCCATGAATTTTGTTGCAATTTGATTCAAAATCTGACCTTTGTACGGAATCCCTTTTGGTAAAACCACATCAAAAGCAGACAATCGATCCGTAGCAACCATCACTAATAAATCATCATTGATATTATATACTTCTCTAACCTTACCTCTATAAACTGATTTTTGATTTGGAAAATTAAAATTGGTAGTTGTTATTGTATTGCTCATTTGTAAAATGTTGGGTTGTTTTAATGAAGGCACAAATTTAAGATTATTTTAGAAAGAAACCCAAGAAATATGCATGTCAAACAGATTAAAAAAAATCACTCTAAATTACATGAAAACCATTTGAGTTTGTAGTTAGTTACGATGACTTTAGCCATAAAACTTATTTTTAAAAACATGTAAGCAACAGGAAGGTAACAATGTCTTGTATTTTTTTTAAACCATATAAGATATTAAAGAACATATAAGTTGAGAAGTCTTGCTTATATGTTCGTTTTGTCATAATAAGGCAGCGTTTTTTTAATTGTTTACTATGCAACATTAAATAATTACCACTACTAGATTGATAGATTCCCTTAAATTTAGGTATTCAAAATAGTATTCGCTAAATATTGCGCCACACCATCTTCTGCATTTGTCAAAATAACCTCTAGCTGTGCTAATTTAGTTTTTAAACTTTCAGGGGCATTCCCCATTAACAAGCCTTTGGCTGTTGATGTTAACATACGCTCGTCATTGTAACCGTCTCCAAATGAAATAGCTTGATCAAAACGAAAATTTTCTTTTTTTAAAACATTGGCAATAGCTACACTTTTATCAACCGTAATATCCATAACTTCTAAGCATAAAGGCAAACTAAAAGCAAAGGAAAGTACCTCTGAATGGTTTTCTAAAATCAAATTTCCCAATTCAACCAATTTGGAATGTTTTTCATGACTGAAAAGCATTTTTATCGTACTCAAATCTTCTACTTCATTGTAATCTACAATTTCAGGCATATATTTCATCTCAGGCTGAAAATCATTGATTTTTTCATTGTGTTTATTGGTATACCAAACCTTTTCTTTATACAAAACAGTGGTAAAATCATCCGAAATACCTAATGATAAAACCGATTTAATAGTCTCACTTTTAATATCAAATGAAAACATTAGTTCTTTATCTGGAGAGTGAATTCGTGCACCATTAGAAGAAACTAGATAAACTGGAAAACCTAAAGGTTCTAATAAAGACATTGCATCAAGATGGTGTCTTCCTGTTGCTACAATGATGAGATACTGTTGTTGGTGTAAGGCTCTAAATACAGTTTTTGTATATTCAGATATTGTGTGCGAAGGATTTAACAAAGTTCCATCTAAGTCGGTCACAATTACTTTGATATCATTAAAATTGTTCATTCCAGATTTTTTTACAAATTTATACTTTTCGTTAACCTACAACAATTATTCCCTG
>JAHEBK010000222.1 GCA_024642295.1 Flavobacterium sp.
CATTAGAAACAGTTACATAGTTATCCCAAGATACTCTAGTAATAGGATCTGGAAACTCTTGTAACCAAGGGTTATTTGCTTGTTGTCCATCACCTAAACCTGTTTTAGTATACAATACTAATTCAAATCCTTGAACAGCTTTAGCACCTGACAAAGCAGTTGCAGCAGCATTGTAATTTGCACCTGCACCAGAAAGAGCAGAAGAGCCACCTACAAAAATCCCATCATGCAACACTTTATTCCATGTAACACCAGAAACAACAGCCATAGCAGTTCCTTTTACATAATCATAATAGGTTCCAACAACACCATTTAATGACATCAAAACTTCTTCAAATTGTTTTGTATCAAATAATGGACGAATAGTTGGTTGTGTTACACTATAGGTTCCTTTAGTAAGACTTAAATCCCCCCAAGATTCTAAATAATGAGGAACTGCCGCAGCAACAGTACTTACTAAAGCTGTCTCATCTTCTTTCAAAGAGAAAGCAACTGAAGTTTTCACTTTTTTAAGCCCTTCAGCAAAAGAAGCTGAATCCGCTAATGTATATACTGGATTAACACCACTCATTAATAAAGTATGAACGCTACCTGCTTTCATATCATTGATTAATTGAGCTACTTTTTCGTTAGATCCTTTTCTTATTTGTCTTGTACCCGAAGTAACAAAAGCTGCACTTGCTAAAGCATTGTTAATTGCTAAAACTAATAATTGTGCATTTTTATCTTGAATACCTGAAACCAAAACTCCATTAGCACCAGCCATTTTCAATTGCTGAGCTGCTTTAGTAACTTCTGATTTTAATTTAGATTCTAAATTCACCGCTACAGAAGAACCTGTAACAACATTATATATTTGTACTAATGCTTGTTTTTGATTAGCAATAGTCATTGGTAAACGCTTATCAGCAGCTGCACCTGACAATGTCATGTTTGCTTCTAATTGGAAATGACGAGACATTTTTCCTGCTTTAGGAATTCTACCTTGAGCATATCCTGCATCAAATCCTCCACCTTGCCAGTCTCCTAAGAAATCAGCACCAACAGAAACAATTAGAGAAGCTTTTGAAAAATCATAATCCACTAAAGCTCTTTCACCGTAAACCTCCTCAAAAGCATCTAGAGCTTCAGAAGAAGATACTGCATCATAAACCACATGCTTCGCATTAGGGTTTTTTGAAATAAAATCAGCAATTAATTTTTCAGTTGAAGGACTTGCTAATGTATTTGTCAATAATACTACTTGACCTCCATTTGCTTTAGCATCAACAAGACTTGACTTAATTTTCGCCTCTACAGCAGACCAAGATGAATCTTTACCTTCTAACTTAGGTCCTTTCAAACGCATAGTATCATATAATGATAATACAGACGCATGAACTCTAGCATTAGCAGAAAACTTAGCCCCAGAAATGGTGTTGTTTTCTATTTTAATAGGACGCCCTTCACGTGTTTTAACAAGAAGATTTGCAAAATCAAAACCATCAAACATTGTTGTTGCATAATAATCTGCAACACCAGGAATGATTTGTTCTGGTTGTAATACATAAGGTATCGACTTGTGCACAGGACCTTCGCAAGCAACAAGCGTAGCTGCTGCAGTACTAAATCCAACGTACTTTAAGAAATCACGACGTGATGTAGAAGAAGAAGACAAAGCTTCGTTATTTCCTAAGAATTCATCCGTAGGAATCGCTTCAACAAATTCGTTATTTCTAAGCGCCTCAACAATAGAACTATTTCCGTCTAGTTCCTCAACACTTTTCCAGTATTTTTTGTTTGATGACATTTTATATAAATATTAGAATCTTAATTATTATTTTATTTTTCAAGTGTTTAATTTATTATTGATTAACCAATCTTGCAAGACAACGATTAAACAATTAACCAATTAAACTTTAGTAATGGCATTTACCACATTCTAAACCTCCCATTTGAGCAGCAGTCAATTTATCAACTCCATACTTCTTAGAAAGCTCTTCATGAATTTTAGTATAATACTCATTCCCTTCCATTTTAACATCGGTTTTTCTGTGACAGTTCACACACCAACCCATTGTTAAAGGAGCAAATTGCTTTTGAATCTCATAAGTCTCAACTGGACCGTGACATGTTTGACACTCAATTCCAGCTACAGTTACGTGCTGAGAGTGGTTAAAGTAAACAAAATCAGGTAAATTATGAATACGAACCCATTTTACTGGTTGCGTTTTTCCTGTATAAGATTGTGTTGATTTATCCCAACCTACAGCAGTATATAATTTTTGAATCTGCTCATCATAAAATGCTTTGCTGTACTCAGGAGTAGCAGTTGTTTCAGCAACTTCAGAAATATTTTTATGACAGTTCATACAAACATTCAAAGAAGGAATTCCAGAATGTTTACTAACCCTAGCAGAAGAGTGACAGTACTTACAGTTAATTTCGTTATCACCAGCGTGAATTCTGTGAGAATAATGAATTGGCTGAATCGGAGCGTAATCTTGATCTACACCTACCTGCATTAAGAATCCATAAACAAAATAACCACTAGCCAACAATAAAAAGATAGCTGTTACCAAAACCAAAAATTGATTTTTAACAAATGCTTTCCAAATTGGCATTGATTTTTCTTTAGCAGCAACTTCGATTCCGTTAGCATTAGCCACCTTAGTCAATACTTTATTAACCAAGAACAACATCACAACTAACATAGCCATTACAAGCGCTAAAGCACCCAAAATAACATTATTCGAAATACCATCTTCTTGAACTGCCGCCCCAGGAACAGCACCAGCCGCAACAGGAGCTTCTTCTTTTACTTCAGATGTATACGCTATAATATTATCGATATCTCCTTCTGATAACTGAGGAAAAGAAGTCATCACCGCTTTATTGTTTTCTTCAAACAATTTAACAGCAGCAGCATCTCCTGACTTAATCATGTCAGAACTATTTTTAACCCACTTATAAATCCAAGCCATATCATGCTTTTCCGCAACACCTCTAAGTGCCGGTCCAGTAGATTTAGCATCCAATTTATGACAGGCTGCACAGTTTGAGTTAAAAAGTTCTTTCCCTTTTACAGGATCGCCACCTTGCGAGGCCGCAGGAGCTTCAGTTGCAGCTGCAGGAGCAGCATCTTGAGCAAATGAAGTTAAGGAAAATGCAAGCGATAGAGCAAAGCTTAAAAATAATTTCCTTGAGATCGAATTATGGTTACCCACCTTTTTCATATAGTATAATGATTATCTACTAAAAATTGGCATAGTTTTTTATGCTTACACATAATAAAAGCTATCCCCTTTATTATAAATTTCGACAAAAATACGACTTATGAACTATTCTCAAAACCTTAAAATAATCTTAATTCCAATTTATATCAATTCTAAATAATTTTTTACTTTCACATTCGTTGTTTAAATATTATTTTTGCCTAAAAACCATACTATTATGAGAATTTCAACTCTTAAATCAAGTCTTCTTTACTGCTTCATAATCAGCCTTGCTACACAAATTTCCAGTGCACAACTGCAAAACACCAATACAACACAAGACCCTAAGTTTGAACAATTATTAAGCGAAAAACGCAAAATTAACAGCTCGATCATTGTAAATGAACGTTATAAAATTCAAGTTTTTAGTGGAAGTAGTGAGGGCGCCAGAAAAGCACTGAGCAATTGCAAACAGGAATTTCCAGCCCTTGATGGCACTATAATATTCAACACCCCAAACTACAAAGTATGGATTGGCAATTTCAGAACCCGCATCGAAGCGGAACACTATATTGTAGATTTAAGAAAAAAATATCCCAACTTACTTTTGATAAAACCTCAGAAATAAATCTCTAAAGAGTTGAAGCCGTCTCAATACCAACTTGAGGCGGTTTTTTTATACAGTATAAATTTTGGATTGTTTTATAAAAATCTCAAGACAACCTAAAATTACCCTTACGCGGCAATTTTCTTTCTTAGATTG
>JAHEBK010000223.1 GCA_024642295.1 Flavobacterium sp.
TTGCTTGGAGATGTCAAGCTTGTTTTTTTGTGCTACAGCTATAGAACGCTTATCTGGAGAATGCCCGATATGCCAAGCTCCAGTTCCAGCAGAGTCTACTATGAATTTGCTTTTAGGTAGTTTTGATGATAATATGCCTTCAGCTAAAGGAGAACGGCAAATGTTTCCAAGACATACCATTAAAATTTTCACAGCCATTTGAGTTATAGCGTTAGTTTTTTGTGGATATCATCAACAAATTTTTTGAATTGTTTGTCGGTGGTAACTAAGTTGTCAACTGTTTTACAAGCGTGTAATACGGTAGCATGATCTCGATCTCCAATTTGTGAACCAATGTTTGCTAGAGAAGCTTTGGTGAACTTTTTCGCAAAAAACATCGCTAGCTGTCTTGCTTGAACAACGTGTCTTTTTCTTGTTTTAGATTGTAGTGTTTCTAAATCTAATTGGAAATAGTCTGAAACTGTTTTTTGTATGTAATCTATTGAAATCTCTCGTTTGACATTTTTAACAAACTTTTCAACGACACTTTTAGCTAGCTCAATTGTAACTTCTTTTTTGTTGAAAGAAGATTGAGCTATTAAAGAAATAATAGCGCCTTCAAGTTCACGAACATTCGTTTTAATATTGCGGGCTACATATTCTATAATGTCTTCAGGAATTTCAACGCCATCACGATAAAGAATGTTTTTCAAGATAGAAATTCGAGTTTCATAATCCGGTTGGTGTAACTCCGCTGATAGTCCCCATTTGAAACGAGACAATAAGCGTTGTTCAATGTCTTGCATGTCAACAGGTGCCTTATCAGAAGTTAAGATTACTTGTTTTCCGTTTTGATGCAAGTAGTTGAAGATGTGAAAAAATACATCTTGTGTGCCTGATTTTCCTGATAAGAATTGTACGTCGTCAATTATTAAAACGTCAATTAATTGATAGAAGTGAATGAAATCATTTCTATTGTTTTTTTTGACAGAGTCAATATATTGTTGTGTGAAAATTTCGGCTGAAATATATAAGACCGTTTTTTCAGGATATTTATCTTTGATTTCAACGCCAATAGCGTGCGCTAAGTGCGTTTTTCCTAATCCAACTCCTCCAAAAATTAATAATGGATTGAAAGAAGTTCCGCCAGGTTTATTAGCAACAGCCATACCTGCAGAACGAGCTAATCTATTTGAATCTCCTTCTAGGAAGTTGTCAAAACTATAATTAGCATTTAGTTGAGATTCGATTTTTAAATTTCTTATTCCTGGAATTACAAATGGATTTTTTAATTCAGGATTTAAGTTTTTTAAAGGAGCATCAACATCTTGTGGTTTCATAGGAACTCTATTGGCACTTGGTAACTGTTCTGTAAACGGTTGTTTATTGCCATAAGTGTTCTCCATTTTGATTTTATAAAGTAACTTTGCGTTTTTTCCAAGTTCTTTAGTTAGTGCTACTTTTAATAATTTCACATAGTGTTCTTCTAGCCATTCGTAGAAAAATTTACTTGGAACCTGAATATAAAGTGCGTTATCAGTGAGTTCAACTGACTTGATTGGTTCAAACCAAGTTTTGTAAGCTTGGTCTTGAATATTGTCTTTTATGAAAGACAGGCAGTTTTCCCATACTGATTGTGCAGTTTTGTTCATAAATTCTATATAATTTATTTTAAATTAGTACTAGATTGTTGGTTGAAAAAACAAGTGTTTTTGAACTTTATTTCAGGTTAACAAATATGTGAACAAATTTCTTTAAAAAAAAATATTTGGGGGTTGAATTTGTAAAAATATTGTTGTAAGCAGATTGTTAAAGTTAAAAAAAATAGGGTTAATTTTTAAAATATAAATATGAAAGAATACGAATTTAAAGTTAGGGTAAGATATTCAGAAACAGATCAAATGGGAGTAGTGTATCATGGTAATTATGCGCAGTATTTTGAGATGGGACGAGTGGAATGGTTAAGGAATATGGGGGTTTCGTATAAATGGATGGAGGAAAATGGAGTTATGTTACCTGTAGTGTCTCTAAATATTAGTTATAAAAAACCAGCTCGTTATGATGATTTGATAACTGTTAAAACGGTGTTTAAAAGTCAGACATCAGTTAAGATAGAATTTGATTATGAGATTTATAATGAGGAAATGGAGTTGTTAACAATTGCGAACTCAATTTTGGTGTTTGTGAACATGAAAACAGGTCGTCCTATGGCTCCTCCAGACTATGTTAAAGAACGTCTTTTGCTAATTTAAAAATGTGTCAAGGGAGAAGCTGTTTATTCTGCAACATTAATGTCGATTTCGTATAAAGAATTGAAAATTTCGAATATCGTTTCGGCATTTTTTTTTCGTGTTTTAATTTCGATTTTACCAATAGGCAATCCCGAATCTTGATTTATTTCCATTTCTTGATTTACGATATCGAGTTTTTTTTCTTTGATTACACGCATCGCTTTATTCATGTTTTGATAATCAAATGAAATTATAAAATGAATATCAATGGTTTTTTCGATAATATCACAATTTTCTAGTGTAATTTGTGCGGACGTTTTGTAGGCTGTTATAAGTCCGCCTACACCTAGTTTTGTCCCACCAAAAAAACGAACCACTACGACCAAAATATTAGTAAGTCCGAAAGATTGAATTTGTCCGTATATAGGAACACCCGCAGTATTGTTTGGTTCTCCATCGTCATTAGCTCTGTAGAGAATTGTTTCAGTGCCTATTTGGTAAGCGTAGCATATATGACGGGCATTTGGATGTAGTTTTCGTAAGTTTTCAAGAATAGGTTTGACTTCATCTTCGGATACGATTGGATATGCGTATCCGAAAAACTTACTGCTTTTTTCTTTGAATAGTGTTTCTTCGCTTGGAAAGGTGATGGTTTTATAGGTGTCTTTGATGTCCAAATAACTATTTAATAAATTGCTTTTCAAATAATTCTACCACATCTTCTTCGCCCACTTGTAAGTTCCAAACATGTATTCCAATAGTTTTGGCTGCATCCGTATTTTCTTTTTTGTCGTCAACAAATAAGGTTTTTTCAGCGACAAGGCTGTGATTGCTTAATACATATTCGTAAATCTCAGTATTGGGTTTGCGCATGCCAATTTCGTATGAGAAATATACATGTTCAAAACAGCGGTAGAAATCAGAATAAAAAGTCTCACCAGATTTTTTCTGGAATCTTTCTATGTGAATGGCATCAGTATTACTTAATAGGAACAAGCGGTACTTTTGCGAAAGCATTTGTAAAAACTCCAAACGATAAAGCGGGAAATCTAGTAAAATAGCATTCCAAGTTTTTAGGATTTCTTCTATGGAGGCATTTGGACAATGTTTTTGAATACCAGATAAAAAATCATCTTTTGAAATTTTACCCATTTCAAATTGGTGATTCAAATGATCTAAATCGTCATTCCAATCCTGAAGGCCTAATTTTTTTAATCCTTCAAAAGTTGCTGGTTTGTCTAGGTTGATAAAAATATCCCCAAAATCAAATATGATGGCCTCAATCATGGTTTTTATAAATTTTAAGTTCGTCTTGACCGACTAGTTGTTTATTATAATTGCTGTTTTTTAATATAGGAGCTTTAATTCCTTTTTTAAAACGCGAATTTCCAGTAAATACTAAAGCTTCGTCCCAAAGATTATTATCAATGAAAGTTTGTAATGTTTGACTTCCTCCTTCAATGATAACCGATTGTATATCATGCTTGTATAGTAAATCAATAATTTGTATCGTAATTTCTTTTTCAAAATCGATACTCTCAAATATACAATTTTCTGAGCTTTCCTCAGTAATGGATTCGCAAATTATAATTGTTTTTACTTGGTTGTCAAATATGTTGCTGTGCTTTGGAATACGGTGGTTTCTGTCTAATACAATTCGGACAGGATTTTTGCCAGTCCAATCACGCACATCTAGTTTTGGATTATCATCAATGACAGTTTGTGTGCCCACTAAGATAG
>JAHEBK010000224.1 GCA_024642295.1 Flavobacterium sp.
CACCTGTAGAAACTACATTATAGTTCGCTCCTGCATTTAATCCTGTCCATGTAAGTCCTGCTCCTGTACCTGCTTTAGCAGCTTGCACATTAACAGCACCTAATCGTAATTGGTAACTAACACCATTTTGAGAAGTAGTAGAACTCACTGTGCCTGTTCCTGGGTCAGAAGCACAAATAGCACTTCCGGTCAAGACTAAAGCAACTGGATTTGCAACTTCGGTTACATTAACATTGTTACTTGAACCTGGACAATTTGTTGGAGCTGCACCTGTAGAAACTACATTATAGTTCGCTCCTGCATTTAATCCTGTCCAAACCAGAGCCCCACCTGTACCTGCTTTAGCAGCTTGTACATTAACAGCTCCTAATCGCAATTGGTAACTAACGCCATTTTGTGAAGTAGTTGAACTCACAGTTCCTGTTCCTGGGTTAGAAACACAAATAGCACTTCCAGTCAAGACTAGAGCTGTTGGATTAGGATTAACAGTTATATCTAACTCCCCAAAACCATAGCAACCTGGATTTGACAAACTCTCAGAACGAGCATAAATATGAGTCACACCTGGAGCATAAGCCGTTGGGTCAATAATTTTATCTGTATAATTAGAATCGCGGAAATACTCAATCGGACCAGCTGTGGTAGATGCTCCAACTGTCAAGTTTACTGTTGCACCTGCGCAAGCAGCCTTAGGAGTAACTGTAACAACTGGTGTAATTCCAGTATTCCCAAATAAGAAAGGCCCAGCAAAATCTTTCAGCTCACTACCAAAAGCACCCTCACTAGGACCACCACCACTACTACGCGTTTTTACCAATAAACTACCCAATATATTAGAACATGGCGATTGTTCTCCACGTTTGTCCAAACCAAAGGCCGTAAGATTGATACCAATTTCAACAAATTGTAAAGGTTGATAGTCAGCTACAGCATCAGGCCCTGAACCTTCTAAGGTTCCCCAAGGTGGTGCCTGAGTGCTTGCATTTATATTGACTCTACCCCAAATATCGGTATCTCCTACATTTTCCAAAATCGCAGCATAACCAAAGGTCCCTGAACCATCTCCTTTTTCAAAGGCTACATCTGTATCAATTGTAAAAGGTCGAAGTGGATTGGTATTATCATAACTATTAAAAACAGTTTCATCCATCCAAACTCTGATTCTCACCTGTGGTACATTACCTCCATTGGTATAATCTACGGAAATAATAATAGTCCCAGGAATATCAATCGTTCCATTAGGATTAAAAGTAAATGCCGTACGTCCTCCATCGGGTCCTGTTTTTCCAGGATCAGACAAGTCTGCGGACGTTTCTAATGCCGTACGGAAGAATTCAAAATCGATATGTTTGTTCCCATTTGTAACTACTAAAGAAGCAGCAGCATAGGCATAAAGTGTCGTAAAAGGTCTTGGGTCCAACATTGTTGGAGCTTTAGGCCCTTCTCCTCTTAAATGCGCGTACACATCAATAATATCATCTTTTGCAGGAACACTACCAGCAGTTCCTATACTCCAAGTAGATGGATTAGCAGCGTTTTTATCTGAACCACTTGAAAAATAGGATTTTTCAGCACTACCTCCTTTTGTATAGGTATCCCTACCATAAACAGCATCTAACCACAAATAAGCCCCCGCATTGGGATCAATTCCACTAGGGACAACAGGAAAAGGAAAAGGAGCAGTAGGTGTGGTTATTGATAATCTTCTTGCAAATGCCGTATTAGGAACGGCTTCAGCAGGAGTTAGCGGACTTTGATCAATAACTCCAAAACCTGGTCCTGGATAACTTGTTTGAAACCAGTCATCTGTAGCTTCTGCGCTACCAACACCAATTGGGGGATTAGCAATATTTGGAAATTGCAAAAGGTTGGAATAGACATCGGCATCTATACAAAAGTTAGCTTTAACTGCAGAGCTTCCTACGAGTTGGCTATAAACCAAATTTTGTCCGAATAGAAATAGCAGTAATGTTACATAAAAAAAGAGTTTCTTAGCACCCTTTTTTGCGTTAATAAAACGCAACAATTCCGTAGTCCAACAACAAGAAAGGTTGGTACAATTTTCTTCCACCTTTTCTATTGTTTGAAAAATATTTTTTTTCATAATAAAGGTATTTTTTTTTCATAAGTAATAATTTAGGTAGGATATTATGAGATTTGGAACAATCCCTCTTCATATATAAAAATGAAGTCGCCAGTCATTAAAAAAAATATGTTATTCTTTCATAGAAAAACATGATTTTTTAAATTATAAACAAACCATTAGATAGACCAAATGGTTCTATAAAATAATAAAGAAGTTAAACATAGGCTACAACAAGACTTTTCAGACATGGGGAGAGAAAATCTTTAAATGATTTATCTTCAAAATAAATTTTGAAGGCATCTGTCAATCCATAAATTGGATTATTTTAAAAAATGTGATTAAAAAAATGTTTTCTAAATTGTAGTTTAACTATTAACAATTTTAATCAATCACTTATATGTAAACCGTGGTTGAATACACATATATACTTAATGATTTTATCTGAAGAATTTCAAACAACAAACAAATAATTAAAGCACTGATTCAAAGTTAATTATAATACTACCAAGAATAAAAAGAATAGCTAAAAACAAGACCAAATACTTAAAATACCGACAAGACGTAGTCTATGATAAGAAAAATACTGCTAAAACATAAAAAATAACAAATAATTCATGTTAATTTATTGATTATTAATTTATTAGTAAACAAACTACTTTTATTAAACAAAACCAAAATGTATGTTAAAACTACTTTTCAATGGTTTAATTAATTTTAACAAAAAAAGGATATCATCATTAATAATAAAACATATTCAATAAAAAACATTTTTTTAATCAATAAAGTAAAATGATAAGAAATGAATTAACAAATCAGAAATAATATAGCTAATAGAATAAAATAATAAGAAAAAAACAACAATAAGAGAAGTCCCAATTATTAAATCATCAAGTAAAACTTACTTAATTCAAGAAACACTAAATAACATTTAAGAAAAGTGGAGAATTTTTAATCATAATTTTTCCAACAAAAGTCCTGTTGCGGTAAGTCCTGGTCCAAATGCCATTGCAGCAATTTTCTTTCCAGATTCAATATTGGGGTCTTCTATAATTTTATTAAAAATATGAGGAATAGTTGCCGAGGACATATTTCCATGAACCCTTAACACTTCAAAAGACCAACTAGCTTGTTCCTGAAGTAATCCCAATTCTCCTACTACATAATCAATAATTTTAGGTCCCCCTGGATGAATAGCAAAATGCATCTCTGATTTTTGTTCAATGAGATCTACATTGGCTTTTTGACATAATGTCGTCAAAAAAGCCTTAATGTTTTTACGAATAAAAACTGGAACCTTAATAGAAAGTGTCATCAAAAAATTATATTCTCCTAAATCCCAAGACATATCCTCCAGCGAATCTGGAATAATGACTTCATGAGCTGCCAAAATACGTAAACCTTTTTTTTCTATTACTGTTTCGTCTTTATAAAAAGACTCTTCTTCATAGAGGGAATACCCTATAAAACCATCTGCAAAAAGAGAACAAATCATGGTATTGGCAGGTGAAAATTCAGTTAAATTCAAATGTGAAGACAATAACTCCGTGTGTACAACATCAGAGCGACCATTAGTTTCACTAGCGCATATTAAACTTCTAGCTGTTCGGATCGCTGGAAATGCACCATAACACCCCATATGATAAGAATGAGTCACTTGAACATCTTCCCAATTCCTTCCAATTACCGCTTCTTGTGCAACACTAGGTGAGGAATATCCTGAACAAGTAACATGAATGAGGTTTTCAGGCTTAGACGTATTTTTATCATAAAAATGTTCAAAAACAAATTTCATTTTTCTTTTGAACCATTCCATTCTCATTTCAATTTTAGGTCCAAAAGAATGCCCA
>JAHEBK010000225.1:0-2171 GCA_024642295.1 Flavobacterium sp.
TCGTTAGTTGGTTCCAAAGAATCCGTTAGCAAATAGTCCTCTTTTAAAGGCTGAGGAGCTAATTTAGGATAGATACACGAACTTCCTAAAAAGATAAACTTTTCAATTCCTGCTTCGACAGCCGAACTGATTAGATTATTTTGGATTTGCATATTCTCCATAATAAATTGATATGGAAAATCATTATTGGCTAAAATACCACCAACTTTGGCCGCCGCATCAATAATTACTTCCGGTTTTTCAGTAGCTATAAAATCTTTTACCGCTTGTTGATTTCGCAAGTCCAAATCCTTACTTGTGGCGCCAATCAAATTTTGATATCCTTTAGCTGTCAGGGCTCTCCAAATAGCACTTCCCACCATACCTCTATGCCCTGCAATATAAATTTTAGCTTCTTTATTCATTAGTTTTCCAAATAACGTTAGTACAGAAAATTTTTATTATTCTATTTAAAAACCGAAATATTTCCACGGCTTCGCCGTTCATACTCCCATTCTTAAGAGCTGAAACAGACTATTTTTGAGCGGCAAATATAGGTAGTTTATCTCGGTTTATTTTAAAAAAAACAATTCCTTCTTTAGATTTGTCTCACTCAAAAAACCTAAAACTGCCAAACTACTTAAAACCAAACCTAAACAAAAAAAAGATACTACTATACAAGTAATATCTTAATATTAATTTTACATTGATTAATTTAACAATGTCGATTGTTCTTTTTCTAGCGCATTGTACACATATTTTACATCTTGCGAGGATTTCTTTTTCAAAATCAAATTGGCATCTTCTGTAAAAACAAAAATGGTATCTTTAGTACCCACAAAAGCGGTGAAATTTTTCGTTCCAATAGCCATATTCCCATTTTTATCTACAGGATGTCCTTTGGACTTCAAATAATCATAAACCGATTCAAAAGACCCTAAATCAGACCAAACAAAAGAAGAAGCTACAACTTTAATTTTTTTAGAACGCTCCATCACCGCATAATCCACACTAATAGAAGGTATCTCCAACGAAAGTTCCAAATCCAATTGCCCTTCTTGGTTATTATCCCAGGCTATTTTTGATTTTTCATATACTTCGGGTTGAAATGCTTTTAATTCCTCCAAAAACACAGAGGCTTTAAAACAAAACATCCCACTGTTCCATAAAAAATTCCCTTTGGCAATAAAATTCATCGCAGTGATTTGATTGGGTTTTTCTCTAAAAGAAATTACCGCATCTCCTCTACGTTCTATATACCCATACCCTGTTTCTGGCTTGGTAGGACTAATTCCAAAAGTAACGATAGCACCTTTTTCTGCTTTTTCAATCGCTTCTTTTATAGCTTTCTCGTATTGATCCATCGCATCAATAATATGATCGGAAGGAGTCACTATCAAAATATCATCGGGTTGTGAAGCAAAAGCGGCAAAGGCAATTGCAGCGGCTGTATTTCGAGGGGTAGACTCAACAATATTTACATAATCCAGCTGCGATTTCTCCATTACTATTTTACTCAAATGGCAATTATCAGCATTCCCAACCACCATCATTTTGTCTGCGATGTTGCGATTACGTTCCACAGTCAATTCAAACAAGGATTTCCCCTCAAAAAGATTCAAATACTGCTTGGGTTGGCTTTTTCGCGAAAGCGGCCATAAACGGCTTCCTATTCCTCCCGTAAGAACAACATGTGTAATTGATTTTTTATTTTCCATATTCTAACTTTATATAATTAAAAATCTCTTAAAAGATTTTAATGTTCTTAATTTATCTTGACGATTTGACAAAGGTTAATCATTAATGCTTTGTCAGGTCGAGCGGAGTCGAGACCCTTTTTAACAAATGCTTTTCCTCTCTAAATGCATCCCGACCACAGCCTGTCGTAAGCGATAGTCGAAGGGCTCGATGTGACAAACGCATTCTAAAACATTATGTACTTTGTCAGGTCGAGCGGAGTCGAGACCCCGTCAGTTCGAGTGATTTTAAAAGTAGCGATAGCGCTTCTCGATACATTTTGATTTATCAGCTCTTTACTTTTATTCTATTTTTTGCAAATCAAAACACTCGAAGTGACGTACATAACATAAATTGGACCGCCGTCAGTTCGAGTGGATTTTCAGAAAATGCGAATAGCTTTTTCGGAAAATTTGTATCGCGTCAGTTCGAGTGGATTTTCAGAAAATGCGAAT
>JAHEBK010000225.1:2181-3921 GCA_024642295.1 Flavobacterium sp.
AGTCGAAGGGCTCGATGTGACAAACGCATTCTTAAACAGTATGCACTTTGTCAGGTCGAGCGCAATGTCATTAAGTTAAGCGTATTTTGTGTCATTTCGACGAAGGAGAAATCACATATCGTGAGCAACTAGTGTGATTCCTCCTTCGTCGGAATGACAAAACAGAAAGTTTTTACCCTTAACTTAATGACATTGAGGTCGGTCGGAGTCGAGACCCCGTCAGTTCGAGTGGATTTTCAGAAAATGCGAATAGCTTTTTCGGAAAATTTGTATCGAGAACCGAGACCCCCTCAGTTTCAAATCACAATCGTCCATCAACCCCTTCTTTCAAAACCCCTTTTACATCATAAAGAATACTCTTCTCATTTCTAAATTGTCCCAAATCCATATTTAAAAAGGCAGTATGTGCAACCCCTAAAACTAACGCATCAAATTTTTGAGTGGGAGCAATCGCAATTGTTTCAATTTGATATTCTCGCATCACTTCTTTTGGATTGGCCAAAGGGTCATAAACCGTTACTTGGACACCATAGTCTTTTAATGCCTGTATCAAATCTACTATTTTGGTATTGCGAACATCAGGACAATTTTCTTTAAAAGTAATCCCCAACATCAACAAATGAGCTTCATTGACCGTAATCCCTCTTTTAATCATCAACTTCACTATTTGAGAAGCCACATATTCCCCCATACTGTCATTCAAGCGTCTTCCTCCTAAAATAATCTCAGGATGATAGCCTATTTCTTGTGCTTTTTGAGCCAAATAATAAGGATCCACTCCGATGCAATGCCCTCCAACCAATCCCGGTTTGAAAGGTAAAAAATTCCATTTGGTTCCTGCCGCGGCAAGTACTTCATGGGTATCAATATCCATTAAGTTGAAGATTTTTGCTAATTCGTTTACAAATGCAATATTAATGTCGCGTTGCGAATTCTCAATTACCTTTGCCGCTTCAGCCACTTTTATACTGGGTGCCAAATAAGTTCCTGCAGTAATCACCGAAAGATACAATTCATTTACTTTTTGGCCAACTTCAGGTGTAGAACCCGAAGTCACTTTCAAAATTTTATCAACTGTGTGTTCTTTATCACCAGGATTAATTCGCTCTGGCGAATAACCCGCAAAAAAATCAACATTAAACTGTAAACCCGATATTTTTTCTAAAACAGGCACACATTCTTCTTCAGTTACTCCTGGGTATACTGTAGATTCATAAATCACCACATCTCCTTTTTTCAACACCTTCCCTACAGTTTCAGAAGATTTATACAAAGGAGTCAAATCGGGCCTGTTATTCTTATCTACAGGAGTTGGAACCGTAACGATATAATAGTTACACTCCTGAATATCCTCTAATTTTGAAGAACAAAACAAACCTTTATGAGTTACACTCGTATTTCCCTTACAAGGATTTACATTTAAAAGTACCGCTTGCAACACCTCAGAATCAATTTCAAGCGTACTGTCTATTCCTGAATTCAATTCCTCTATCCGATTTTGATTAATATCAAAACCAACTACAGCATGTTTAGTAGCAAAAAGTCTTGCCAATGGCAAACCAACATAACCCAAACCTATTACTGCAATTTTAATATCTGAATTCATTCTGTTTTATTTCTCTTTAAATAAGTACTTTTTTAGAAAAGCGAAAATACTATTTTATAAACAATTTGGATATACGGTCAAATTATATTTATTCTGATTGTTAAAATTAATCCGAAACGGTTAAAAAAGTAAAA
>JAHEBK010000013.1 GCA_024642295.1 Flavobacterium sp.
GGCTAATTGCTGAACCATATTAGCACCTGCATTTTGATACAAACCAACATGAATACATATGAAAGAGCGATTGGGAATTGCTGTTGCAATAGAATGAAGCGAATCAAAATTTGTTTTATCCTTAGTTCTAAACCAATTACCGTCTTTGGCTAATTGTCCTATAGGATCTAAATTATAATAAAGGGTAACATCTTTTGATTGGACCGTTTTTTCGATTCTTTGGATAAAATCCAAAGAAAGAAAACTTAAATTAAAATACACAACCAAACCATCAAGTGGTAAATTCTCCAAAAGCTGTTCGACAGCAATCGTTTCATCTTCAATCGTAAAACGCAAACTTTCTGCTCCACGATGTAGCGTATCTAAAGCTCTTTCGATGGATTTTTCGACATCAAAAACAAAAATATTTTGACATATTTTAAAAGAACTAGCGGTAGTTTTAACGGGATAATTTTTAATTAATTCGTCACGATGATAAAAAGGCTTTACTTTTATATCCTCGGGTGAATTCCAAATCATAGCGTCATTATAATCTGCTCCATCCAATTCAAATTGGATTTTTTGCTTCCATAATTTGGAAGACACAGGATCAAATTCGTTAAATAATGAAGCGGCCATGATAAGTGTTTTTAGAATTAAAATTAAAACTTCGACAGATTTGGTTTTTGATTCTAAAAGGTAGAAACAGATTTTACATTTTTATTCAAATAAAAAAACAACCTTTATTGCTTAACAATGCTGTCTCCTTCAAACTCAATGATGTAGATATCTTCACTGTCTTTTTTCATAAAGTACTTTTCACGAGCGTATTTTTCAATTTGTTCTGGATTTTGAAGCATTTTAATCTGCTTTTCGTCCTTTTTAATTTCCTCTTGGTAATACGCTTTGTTTTCTTCTAATTCATCAATTTGATTGTTTAGAATATGATGATCAAAATAAGAATAATTATCTAAAAAAATCATCCAAGATGCAAAAAACAAAAGCACCCAAATGTATTTGTTACTTATGAATTTAAACCAAGATTTGTCTTTATAAGGATTGGTCATTAGTATGATTTTCAGAAATTAATTAGTTCTATTCAGCCTATAAAATTACGTAAATTATAGCAATTTTTGATTTATTAATGCACGAACTACCTCGATTGCAACAGTATTTGGTCTGTCATTTGGAATAATTATATCTGCAAAAGCTTTAGTAGGTTCAATAAATTGTTGATGCATTGGCTTCAAAGTAGATTGATAACGATTTAAAATTTCATTCATATCCCTGCCACGTTCAGCTATATCTCTTTTTAATCGTCTAATCAAACGCTCATCTGCATCGGCATGCACAAATATTTTCACATCAAACAAATCCCGAAGTTCTGGATGTGTAAAAATTAAAATCCCTTCGACAATCAATACTTTTCTAGGATGAGTGAGAATATAATCATCGGTTCGATTGTGGGTTACAAAAGAATAAACCGGTTGGTGAATGGTTTTTCCAGATTTTAAATCCTTTAAATGTTCCACCAAAAGATTAAAATCAATAGCTCTAGGATGATCAAAATTGATTGCGTTTCTTTCCTCAAAACTCAAATGATCAGTAGTATTATAGTATGAATCTTGAGAAAGAACACCTACTTCTGTTTCTGGCAATTCATTGACAATCTGATGGACCACAGTCGTTTTGCCACTTCCTGTACCTCCAGCTATTCCTATAATTAGCATACTCTTTTTTGATTGAATAATAATTACAAAAATAGAAATTTAATCGAGAGGCTGTTTTTAAAATTCACATTTAAGTGAGCTATTTACGAAAGAATATGGAATAAAATAGTTTTGTTTTTACAAAACACGATTGATCTGAACCAATCTTTTGGAATAATAACTTTCTTTGATAGACGAAATAATAACACCATTACTTGCTGCATGAATAAATTTAACATCACCATCACCCACCTCGACTACCATACCAACATGATTGATTTGACGACCTCCTCTAGTTTTAAAAAAGATTAAATCCCCTTTTTTAGCATTTTCAACATCGACAATGGTTCCGTATTGCGATTGTTCCATTGAAGTTCTTGGCAATTGAATGTCAAAAGTACCAAAAGTAGTACACATTAATCCCGAACAATCAAAGCCGTCTTTAGTGGTGCCTCCGGAGCGGTAGCGAACTCCAATATTATCTGAAGCCGTCGAAATTAACTGACTTACAAATGCCTCGTTATCTACTGATTTTGCAAAAGGCGATTCCTCTATAGGAGCGACAACTTCTTGTTTTACCACAACAGGAGTTGGTTTGGCTTTTGAAATAGTCACTGACGACCCTATTTTGAGCTGGCGAACTATTTCTGGATTTTGCTTTTCAAGTTCCTTAACTGTAATACCAAACGCTCTAGCAATTCCCCATTTGGTTTCTTTTGGCAATACCGTATGAGAAATAGTTTCCATTTCCACAGAAACTTCAGATGGCAAAGAGGTTACTTGCTCTGTTTTGCTTACCGTGATTTTATTTTCTCCCTCCGTTTTTTGCTGTGTTTGTTCTTTTACTGCTTGGTTTGGAATACTAATTTTTTGTCCAATTCTTAATCCTTCGGTTGCCAAAAAAGGATTGGCTTTTTCTAAATCGGCTACAGAAAGCCCATACTCTCTTGTAATACCAAATTTAGTTTCTTTAGGGAGCACTTCATGAATAATTTCTTTATCTGCATTTGTACCATTAGTAACCAATTCAGTAGCAGGCAAACCTTTTTCAGCCTCCTTAGTTTGGATTTCTTTTGAAACTTCTTCTATTGTTTTAGGCTTTGAAGAAACAGCAACCTCCTTTATATTCGATTTTTCAGCAATTACAATCTCTTTTTTAATCGAAACTTCTCCTTTTGGTTCTGCAACTACTTCTGGAATGTAATTCTTAACAGGAATTAGAATCTTCTGCCCTACTTTCAAGGCTTCTGTTTTCAAAATTGGATTTGCCATATCCAACATAGCAACTGTAATTCCATGTTCTTTAGCAATATTGTATTTCGTTTGCTTAGGCAAAACCTCGTGTTCAATTCCTTCCGTAAATTTTGTTTGGCTATCAAAATTCTCCGTAATTATTGTTGGCTCTTTAGAAACAATATTCTTTTTTTTAAGCTTACTACTAATTATTGTAAGCTTTTGTCCCACTCTAAGACCTGATTCTTCAAGTGTTGGATTCGTTTTATACAAATCCTCTACTGAAACACCATATTCTTTTGAGATACCATAAAGTGTTTCCTTAGACATAACTTCATGTGTGATTTCAGAAGCCGAAACAAGTTTAGCAGCAGTTAATTCATTTTGAGTAGTAATTGGAATTAACAAAACGGAATTGAATTTTATCCCGTTTCTCGCTTCGGGATTCAGCTCGTAAATATCAGTTGCTTTTAGGCTGTATTGCTTTGCGATTTTAGAAATAGTTTCCCCTTTAGCTACAATATGTTCTGATGTTTTTTGCTGTGAAAAAGCTGTAAAACCAATCAACAATATCATAACTAAAATCCAACTATAACTCCTCATAAAATTTATTTCTATTTTTAACTAATACAAAACAAGTCGTTTTGTTCAAAAAATTAGTTTATCATTTGACTCTAATCGAAAAACTTGAACTAACGCTATTTCTGAGCGTAAAAATACTTCTTCTGTGCAAATATCGTATTATTTTTAACAACTCTTTGCACCCATTTTAACAAAAAATGACATAAAAAACGCTCTATTGATACAGAGCGCTTTAAAAAATAATTTGAAATATTTTATGCTTCGGCTGCAATTAGGTTTAATGCTGAACCAGCAACAAACCAACCAATTTGACTCTCATTATACGTATGATTAGCCAAAATAATATCTTTTGAACCGTCAGCGTGAACAAATTCTAATGTTAATGGTTTGCCAGGAGCAAAATCTACTAAATCAGTAAAGTTGATGGTATCATCTTCTTTGATTTTATCATAATCCGCTTCATTTGCAAAAGTCAATCCTAACAATCCTTGTTTTTTAAGATTTGTTTCGTGGATACGAGCAAATGATTTTACCAACACCGCTTTCACGCCTAAGAAACGAGGTTCCATCGCAGCATGCTCACGAGAAGAGCCTTCACCGTAATTGTGATCTCCAACCACAACCGAAGGAACACCAGCCGCCTTATAAGCACGAGCAACAGCAGGCACAGCATCATATTCACCCGTTAATTGATTTTTAACCGAGTTTGTATTTTGATTAAATGCATTCACAGCACCTATCAACATATTGTTAGAAATATTATCCAAATGTCCACGGAAACGCAACCATGGCCCAGCCATTGAAATATGATCCGTAGTACATTTACCAAATGCTTTGATCAATAATTTTGCTCCCAAAATATTTTTTCCATCCCAAGCATCAAAAGGCGCCAATAATTGCAACCTATCCGAAGTCTCACTTACTACAATTTTTACCCCAGAACCATCAGCAGCTGGCGCTTGAAATCCTGCATCTTCAACATCAAATCCTCTTTTTGGTAATTCATCACCAAAAGGAGCTGTTAATTTCACTTCCTCTCCATTATCATTTAACAAAGTATCTGTTAAAGGATTAAAATCCAACCTTCCTGAAATTGCTAAAGCAGCAACCATTTCGGGTGAGGTTACAAAAGCGTGAGTATTGGGGTTACCATCCGCTCTTTTAGAAAAGTTTCGGTTAAAAGAATGCACAATAGTATTTTTCTCTTGCTTATCTGCTCCGGCTCTATCCCATTGTCCAATACATGGACCACAAGCATTTGTAAATACTTTAGTTCCCAATTTTTCGAAAGCAGCAATCATCCCGTCTCTTTCAATAGTATATCTAATTTGCTCCGAACCTGGGTTGATACCAAATTCTGCTTTGGGAGTAATCCCGTGTTCCACTGCTTGGTTCACAATGGAAACAGCACGAGCCATATCTTCATAAGAAGAGTTGGTACAAGAACCTATTAATCCCCATTCTACTTTTATTGGCCAACCATTGGCTTTCGCCTCGGATTTCATTTTAGAAACTGGAGTACCTCTATCAGGAGTAAAAGGACCATTAATATGTGGTTCTAATTCTGAAAGGTTAATTTCTATTACCTGATCAAAATATTGTTTTGGATTCGCATATACTTCAGCATCCCCAGTTAAATAATCCGCCACTTTATCAGCAGCATCTACCACGTCTTGACGACCTGTAGCAGTCAAATACCTTCTCATGGAATCATCGTAACCAAAAGTGGAAGTTGTTGCGCCAATTTCGGCTCCCATATTACAAATGGTACCTTTACCAGTACAAGACATATTAGTCGCTCCTTCTCCAAAATATTCAACAATAGCTCCTGTTCCTCCTTTTACAGTAAGAATATCAGCTACTTTTAAGATAACATCTTTTGGTGCTGTCCAACCTGATAATTTTCCAGTCAATTTCACACCAATTAATTTAGGAAATTTCAATTCCCATGACATTCCTGACATGACATCAACAGCGTCTGCTCCACCAACACCAATGGCCAACATCCCTAATCCGCCTGCATTTACAGTATGTGAATCGGTACCTATCATCATTCCACCAGGAAAAGCATAATTCTCTAATACAATTTGGTGAATAATTCCCGAGCCTGGTTTCCAGAATCCAATACCGTATTTATTCGAAACAGAAGAAAGGAAGTCAAACACTTCTTTAGATTGCGTATTTGCCATTTCTAAATCAGATTTCGCCCCATTTTTAGCTAAAATCAAGTGATCACAATGTACTGTTGTGGGTACTGCTACTGTTTTCTTACCTGCATGCATAAATTGCAATAAAGCCATTTGTGCTGTTGCGTCTTGACATGCTACCCTATCTGGAGCAAAATCTACATAATCAACACCTCTTCCATATGCTTGCTTAGCAGTCCCATCCCAAAGGTGGCTGTACAAAATTTTCTCTGTTAAAGTAAGGGGACGACCAACTATTTCACGTGCAGCATCAACACGACTTGTCATGTTGGCATACACTTTTTTAATCATTTCAATATCAAATGCCATAGCTATTGTAGTTTAAATTATCAAAATTTTAATACACACAAGTTACAAAAAATAAAAAATGCCTGAATCATAGACTCAGGCATTTATAATATAATTAACTTCTACTATATTTTATTTCACTAACAACTTATGTGATGGAGCAAACTTAGTCAAATTGATTCCCTCCACGGCAGTTTTATATTCTTCGATTGAAGGAGTTCTACCAAGAATTGTTGATAAAACTACAACTGGTGTAGAAGAAAGTAAAGATTCTCCTTTTTTACCTTCGGTATCCTCAACAACTCTTCCTTGGAAAAGACGTGTAGATGTCGCCATTACAGTATCTCCTTTGGCTGCTTTTTCTTGGTTACCCATACAAAGGTTACATCCTGGGCGCTCTAAATACAACATGTTTTCGTATGATGTACGAGCAGCACCTTTAGGAGCATTATCATCAAATTCGAAACCAGAATATCTTTGTAAAACTTCCCAGTCACCTTCAGCTTTCAACTCATCAACAATATTATATGTTGGTGGAGCAACTACAAGAGGCGCTTTGAATTCCACTTTACCGTTTAATGCTTCAACGTTTTTAAGCATTTGAGCAAGGATTTTCATATCTCCTTTATGAACCATACAAGAACCAATAAATCCAAGATCTACTTTTTTATCGCCTCCATAGTAAGAAAGCGGTCTAATAGTATCGTGCGTATAACGCTTAGAAACATCCGCATTGTTTACATCTGGATCAGCAATCATTGGCTCAGCAATTTTATCCAAATCAACAACAACTTCAGCATAATATTTAGCATTTGCATCTGGAGTCAAAGCAGGTTTCTCACCTGATTTAATTTCAGCAATTCTCTTATCAGCAATAGCAATCAATCCTTTCAACACTTGTGTAGCATTATCCATACCTTTATCAATCATGATTTGGATTCTGCTTTTAGCAATCTCTAAGGATTCAATCAAAGTAGCATCTTCAGAAATACAGATAGAAGCTTTTGCTTTCATTTCTGCAGTCCAGTCTGTAAACGTAAAGGCTTGGTCAGCAGTAAGTGTCCCAATGTGAACCTCGATAATTTTACCTTGGAATACATTTTCTCCTCCAAATTGCTGTAACATCTGAGATTGAGTAGCATGAACCACATCACGGAAATCCATGTAGCTTTTCATATCTCCTTTGAAAGTAACTTTTACAGATTCTGGAATTGGCATCGAAGCTTCACCAGTAGCCAATGCCAAAGCAACAGTTCCTGAGTCAGCACCAAAAGCAACTCCTTTAGACATTCTTGTATGAGAGTCACCACCAATAATGATAGCCCACTCATTTACAGTAATATCATTCAATACTTTATGAATAACATCTGTCATTGCATGATAAACTCCTTTCGGGTCACGAGCCGTGATCAAACCGAAATCGTTCATGAATTTCATCAATCTTGGGATGTTTGCTTTTGATTTATTATCCCAAACCGAAGCAGTATGACAACCTGATTGGTAAGCACCGTCAACGATTGGAGAAATCACAGTAGCAGCCATAGACTCTAATTCTTGAGAAGTCATCAAACCAGTTGTATCTTGCGAACCAACGATATTTACAGTTACACGAACATCCGAACCAGCGTGTAATATTTTACCTGGAGTTGTTCCAACAGCATTTTTATTAAAGATTTTTTCAACCGCAGTAAGTCCTTGTCCTTCGATAGAAACTTCTTTTGAAGGAGCATAAACTGGTACAATATCAATACCTAAAGTTTTGGAAGCAAACGTTTGTAATTTTTTACCAAAAACAATTGCGTAAGACCCTCCAGCCTTAATGAATTCCATTTTTTGCGGCGTAAAAGCTTTAGAAATATCTATCAACTCTTTATCTCCGTTATACAATTTCTTAGTCTTTGTATTGATTGTAAGAACTGTACCTGTTGCTACTGAATACACTTCCTCTAAAACAGGATCACCACTTTCATTTAAAACAGCTTTACCGTTTTCATCCAATTTTTTAACCCAGTTTTTAAGGTCAAGTCCAATTCCACCCGTTACATCAACAGTTGTAAGGAAAATTGGTGAAATTCCATTTGTACCTGCAACAATTGGAGCAATATTAATAAATGGTACATAAGGACTAGCTTGTTTACCAGTCCAAAGAGCTACGTTATTTACACCTGACATTCTTGAAGAACCTACACCCATCGTACCTTTTTCAGCAATTAACATCACACTTTTATCTGGATGTTGTGCTTTTAATGCTTCGATTTCTACTTGTGCTTCAGGTGAAATCAAACATTTACCATGTAATTCACGATCAGAACGAGAATGTGCTTGGTTTCCTGGAGAAAGTAAATCTGTTGAAATATCTCCTTCACCTGCGATAAAAGTAACCACTTTAATTTCTTCAACTACTTCTGGAAGTTTAGTAAAAAACTCTGCCTTAGCATAACTTTCCAAAATTTCCGTAGCAATTTCACTACCACTTTTATAGGCAGCTTCTAAACGATCTGTATCAGCTTCATAAAGATAAACCTGAGTTTTAAGAACTTCAGCCGCATTTTTTGCAATTGCAACATCATTTCCTAAAGCTAAATCAAGTAACACTTCAATAGAAGGTCCACCTTTCATATGTGACAATAACTCGAAAGCAAATTCAGGAGTAATTTCAGCAACTACTGATTCCCCCAAAATGATTTCTTTTAAAAATTTAGCCTTCACAGCTGCTGCAGGAGTAGTTCCCGGTACAACGTTATAAATAAAAAAGTTAAGAGAATCTACTCTATACTCGTTATTCAAATCTTTAATTTGCGAAATGATTTCGCTTAATAATTCAGCACCATCAATTGGCTTTGGGTTAAGCCCTTGGTTTTTTCTTTCTTCAATCTCTTGGATGTAATCCTGATAAGTATTCATAATAGAAGTCTTTTCAATGTTAATGGCAGATTCCTTTGATCATTTTAATATCAAAAGCCCTAATATCTAGGTATTTTTTATTTATTTGTGGAGCAAATTTAGTTATTTAAGCTGAGATTTAAAAAGAATTAATCGAGGCGATTTTTTTAATAAACAAAAATTGAAAAATAACAGATTTCATTGTTTTAAATTATCAAAAACCACTTGATTTTGGTATATTTTTAAACATTCAATAATAGCAGTTCTTTTTTCTAACAAAGTATAAATGGAATGTTATACATAAAGTAGTTTTTAAGCGAAAAACACTACTTAAATCGACTATAAAATTAAACTAATTTACCTATAATCACTTCCTCTGTGATTCCTTCAGCATCAGCTTTATAATTCTTAATGATTCGGTGTCTTAAAATCCCAACAGCAACTGCTTTGACATCTTCGATATCCGGTGAAAATTTCCCATGAAAAGCGGCATGTGCTTTTGCAGCCAAAATTAAATTTTGCGAAGCTCTTGGCCCTGCTCCCCAATCCAAATAGGTTTTTACAAATGCATCTGACAAACTACTATTTGGTCTTGTTTTCCCCACCAAAGTCACAGCGTATTCTATAACATTATCTGCTACGGGAATACGACGAATCAAATGTTGAAAATCTATAATTTCTTGGGCATTAAACAAAGGAGTAACAAAACTTATTTCATCAGTTGTAGTCCGTTTTACCACTTCTACCTCTTCCTCAAAAGAAGGATATTCTAGCTTAATTGCAAACATAAAACGATCCAGTTGCGCTTCAGGTAACGGATATGTTCCTTCTTGCTCAATTGGGTTTTGAGTAGCCAAAACAAAATAAGGCAATGCTAATTTATGATTCACTCCTGCAATGGTTACAGAGCGCTCTTGCATGGCTTCAAGTAAAGCCGCTTGTGTTTTTGGTGGTGTTCTGTTAATCTCATCAGCCAAAACAATATTTGAAAACACCGGTCCTTTAATAAACTTAAATTGTCGGCTCTCATCCAAAATCTCACTTCCTAAAATATCCGAAGGCATTAAATCAGGTGTAAATTGAATTCTTTTAAAATCCAACCCCAAAGCTTGCGAAAGTGTATTCACTAATAAGGTCTTTGCTAATCCAGGAACCCCTACTAATAGTGCATGTCCTCCAGAAAAAATACAAATCAAAATTTGGTCTACAACTTCCTCTTGTCCTACAATGACTTTAGCGATTTCTTTTTTAAGTTCGTTACGTTTTTGAACCAAATTATGTATTGCGGCTACATCAGACATTTTTAAATCTATTTTAAATTAAAAAGAGTTAGTATTATGAAATCATAAAACTAACTCTTTTTCTCTATTCAATAAAAATTATTTTTTCAACCAATTGTTTGTGAATTCACAATCTCTATACTCACCTAAAACTTTAACATAGGTTTCTTTGATTTTTTCATCAAACCATTTTCCGATTGCTTTGATTTGCTTTTCCTTTAAAGCCAAATCTTTAATCTTAATATAATCTTTCCCGTAATCTGCTGTATGCTCGTTGATACGATTAGTAACCGTAATCAACTTATATCTTTTCTTTCCTTGTTTTTCTTCGTCCAAGATAGGTTGTGAAATCTCATTGTCTTTCAAGTTCGAAACTTGACTGTACAATACAGGATCCATTTTTGTCAATTCAAAATGGGTATCTTGTGTTTTTGGGTTTATCAAAGCACCACCGTTAGCTCTTGTTTCTTTTTCATCAGACATCGATCTCGCAGCGTCAGCAAAACTAATTTCTTTGTCTACAATTCGTTTTCTAATCAACTCGATTTTCTCTTTAGCTTCTTTTAACGAAGCCTCGGTCACTTTTGGAGCTAATAAAATATGACGTAATTCTAATTCCTGTCCTTTAATTTTTTCTACATATATAATATGAAAACCAAACTCTGTTTCAAAAGGTGCCGAAATTTCGCCTTCCTTCAAAGCAAAAGCCACATCTTTAAACTCTTTTACGAAAGGTGTTTTTCGGTTCATTTTATAAAATCCACCACTCGCTCTTGACCCAGGATCCTCAGAATACAATACGGCTTTAGTTGAAAAACTAGAACCTTCACTTATTTCTTTCTTAAACTCATTCAACCTATCAATTACCTTTTTCTTATCTTCCTCTGAAACTTTTGGAGTCACTACAATTTGCGCCACTTCCATCTCTGCTCCAAATAGTGGCAATTCATCTTTTGGTATTTTCTTAAAGAAATTACGAACCTCTTCGGGAGTAATCTCAACGGCATCAACAATCTTCTTTTGCATTTCAGAAGTCAACTTATTCTCTTTCAAAATATCAAAGAAGTAAGTCTTAAAATCTTCTTCCGAATCCTTTTTATAGTACTGAACCACTTTTTCGATAGAACCTATTTGCTCTACCATGTAATTCAAACGTTCCTCCATCATCCCTTTTACCTCGGCATCTGTTACCTTAATACTATCCTGGACTGCCTGATGCGCATATAATTTATCTTCCATCAATTTCCCTAACATTTGACATCTCGTGATATCTTTCACAGAAGCTCCTTGACTTGACAACTCCAAGAAAGACTTGTCAATATCCGAATCCAAAATAATATAATCCCCAACAGTAGCAATAATACCATCGATTTTTTGTCTTCCCTTAGTAACTTCAGCCTTTTGAACCACTGGCTCGACATCCTTAATTATTTCTTGCGCACTCATTCCTAGACTAGACAACAACATCAAGAAAAATAAAAAGGTAATTTTAGTATGTACAAATTTCATTCGTAGTATTTTAATTGGCATATTTTAATATTAAAGGATGCGAAACCAAATTATTTTCTTCGCATTTTTTATCACATTCCACTATCGCGTCCAAATATACGTGATAAGTAGCAGTAAATAAAAATTTATAGACTGCCAAAATGTTTAAAACGAACAAAAATAACAATTCGTCTACATATTACAAGTTTAGCCTATACTATTAACAAAAAATTATCTAGAGAAATTATTTGGGACGCCCCGCATTATTCCTAACCTTTAAGGAGTGGGTTGAGTAATTTGTTTTAATAGGTTGTTGAAAAAATATTTTACAAAGATTCACAAAGAAAAAACACAAAGCACCATAAAGAGTGATAAAAAACCAAAAAGAATCATGATTATGAAAAACAAAATTTGATTAGTAGCCCTAATCGTCCCGAAGCCTCGGGAGAATCCTCTTGTATGGCGATAGCTAATACAAGAGACCTGCCAGCAGACAGGCAAGTATAGCGCAGAGCAGGACAAAACATCTTGAAATACGGGAAGTTTCTGCTCCTAAAAATGAGTGCGATAAGTTGGTTGTAAAAGAATTGGGCTTTGTTTTTAAATCGGATATAGAATTAGTACTTTTGCAGACCATTTAGAATTACATATGAGCTTTTTAGAAGAAATACAAAAAAGAAGGACTTTCGGAATCATTTCGCATCCTGATGCTGGTAAAACCACACTGACAGAAAAATTACTACTCTTTGGAGGGGCGATTCAGGAAGCAGGTGCCGTAAAAAACAACAAAATCAAGAAAGGCGCGACGAGTGACTTTATGGAAATCGAACGCCAAAGAGGGATTTCGGTTTCTACCTCAGTCTTAGCTTTCAACTATAAAGAGAAAAAAATTAACATTCTGGATACTCCCGGTCACAAGGATTTTGCCGAAGACACTTTTAGAACGCTTACGGCGGTAGATAGTGTAATTGTGGTGATTGACGTTGCTAAAGGGGTTGAGGAACAAACGGAAAAATTAGTTTCGGTTTGTAGAATGCGTAACATTCCTATTATTGTTTTCATCAATAAACTGGACCGCGAGGGTAAAGATGCCTTTGACTTGATGGACGAGGTGGAGCAAAAATTAGGCTTGAGAGTAACCCCGTTGAGTTTCCCTATTGGTATGGGATACGATTTTCAGGGGATTTACAATATGTGGGAGCAAAACATTAACTTATTTAGTGGTGATAGCCGCAAGAATATTGAAGAAACGATTGCTTTCTCAGACGTTCAAAATCCTGAATTAGAGAAAATCATTGGCGAAAAACCAGCCAAACGATTGCGTGAAGAATTGGAATTGATTGATGAAGTGTATCCTCCTTTTGACCGACAAGAATATTTGGAAGGAAAATTGCAACCGGTGTTTTTTGGTTCTGCTTTGAATAATTTTGGAGTTCGTGAATTACTAGATTGTTTTGTGAGTATTGCGCCTTCACCAAGACCCAAAGAATCGGAAACGCGTTTGGTTGATCCTGCAGAAGCCAAATTATCAGGTTTTGTATTTAAAATCCATGCGAATATGGATCCCAAACACCGTGACCGTTTGGCATTTATCAAAATTGTTTCGGGGACTTTTGAACGTAACAAACCGTATTACCACGTACGAAACAAGAAAAATTTAAAATTCTCTAGTCCGAATGCCTTTTTTGCTGAGAAAAAAGAAATCGTTGACATCTCGTATCCTGGTGATATTGTAGGTTTGCACGATACGGGTAACTTCAAAATTGGTGATACCCTTACAGAAGGCGAAATCATGAGTTTCAAAGGAATTCCGAGTTTCTCTCCAGAGCACTTTAGATACATCAATAACGCCGACCCAATGAAAGCCAAACAGCTCGACAAAGGTGTGGATCAGTTGATGGATGAAGGAGTTGCGCAGTTATTCACCTTAGAGATGAACAATCGTAAAGTAATTGGAACCGTTGGAGCATTACAATATGAAGTTATTCAGTACCGTCTAGAGCACGAATATGGAGCTAAATGCACCTATGAAAACTTCCCAGTTCATAAAGCATGTTGGGTAAAACCAGACGATGCTAAAAACGACGAATTCAAAGAATTCAAACGTATTAAACAAAAATTCTTAGCCAAAGACAAATACGGTCAATTGGTGTTCCTAGCGGATTCAGATTTTACAATTCAAATGACACAAAACAAATATCCAACAGTTAAGTTATTCTTTACTTCGGAATTTGATTAAGACTTAAACAATACCCATAAAAAAAGCGCCAATTTTAGAATTCTAAAATTGGCGCTTTTTTTATATCTCTTAAGTTATTATACCATTGAAGTTTCAAAGTTTACTGCTTTTTTCAAAAAAGCTTTAATCAACAAACGATTTGGTGCTAATCCAGAAGTCAAAATTTGATTTCTAGTACTATTCCCTTCAGTAGAGATAGTTGAATTAGGATTTTGCTTAGTTCCCATAAACCATAAAACAAATTCTACATTAGATGCAGTTCTTGAAGTAGCAACAGTAGTAGTAGAAGCTGGCTCAACATCTGTTAATGAACTAACTGGTGATTGACTAAAAACAGAAACTGAAAGCATTAAAACCAATACCAAAAGAGTATTTTTTAATGATTTTTTAGAGTAATTATTTTTAGTTGAATTAGTCATATTGTTTGTTTTAAATTGGAGAAGAAAATGTACTTCCCTTATCTGTGAACAAATTTAGACTAAGACCAATCTGCTAAAAAATTTTTTCGACAATACACCGTAATACTCGTTTAAAATCACAAATCATTGCATTATAGACAAAGAGTAAGGCTTTAGAAATTATATTTTATATAAAAATCAAAAGAATTCACAAACAAAATACCCCCAAGAAGTTAAACTTTTGGGGGTATTTATATATTATGAGTAAGTGTTACCCGCCATATATCATTCCATCAACAATATAGTAATGTTCATAATCATTGATTATAACTTCCCACTCATCATCTACCTTTTTAGATTTTACAGAATTACCACCATCACAAGACCAAGAACTTTGAACAAAATGCAATCTATGTTTTAATAAACCTGGAATTTGAACATCGATATCTGCACTACCTCCATTTCTAATAACTCCGAATTTTGCAGTTGATGATCCTTTTTTAGCGGAACCTAAAGCAGCGTCTATATTTCCTGTTGCATTATACTTTGTTCCAGCTACTTTTGCATCGCCTTTTA
>JAHEBK010000226.1 GCA_024642295.1 Flavobacterium sp.
ATTCTCAAATTAAATATAAAATTGATAAGTCTAATTACGCTTTATTGAAATATAATTATAAAGTAAATTTGCCAACGGCATACCAATTACTACCTGTTTTGGATATTAGTAGTACGGTTAATACGGTAATTGGAAACCCTGATTTAGATCCGATTAAAAAACATAGTTTCAATTTTAATTTCAGAAATTACAATTTCAAAAAACGTTCAGGATATACTATCTTCATGAAAGCTGATATTGTCGACAGCGATATTATTTCAACGAGAGTATTTGCGGATGATGGAACTAGTAAAACAACTTTTGTTAATATTAATGATATATTTAATGCTTCATTGGGCGCATACTGGAATAATTATATTAAAAAAGATGGTGACTCCTATCGCTATGGATTAAGTTTTAAAACAACTTACGGTTTAGATAAAGGATTTGTTAATAATGTATTTTATGATGCCAATACATTGTCATTTAGTCCAGGAGTTTATTTTTCTTACAATTATGGTAAAATATTTAATATTGCTCCTTCTTATAATCTTTCTTATAATGAATCAAAATATAGAAACTTTTCTATAGACTCACGCTCGAATGTTGTACATAAAATGAATTTTAAAACCACGAATTACATAGTTGAAGAATGGGTTTTGAGTAATGATTTTGGATATAATTATAATTCAAATTCGGGAGGTGGTGCATATAAAAATGCTTTTTATTTGTGGAATGTTAGTTTAGGATATACATTCTTAGACAAAACATTGACAGCAAGAGTTAAAGTTTATGATCTTTTAAATCAAAATCAAGGATATTCAAGGACAATAACCGATACTTCAATCCGTGATGAAGAAAATACTGTTTTGAAGCGTTATGCCATGTTTTCCTTAATTTATAAAATTAAAAACTTTGGAGGTATTAAGACAATTCCAACTTCTAGTTCTAGCTCTAAAAAAGAGTATAAGAACAGGGGGCAAGAAAGGTCTGGTGAATAAGGTTTTGGGTGTTTTGTAGTTTTTTTCTAGTTATATGTTGTTTTGAATAATCGCGGCGTAAATTTTGCTTGGACATAAGCCCATGTTGGAATTTTGCTTTCTTCTCCAGATTTTTTAATCGCAGTCATTGTCTCAGTGGGTAATGCAAATGAAAATCCAGCTTCAAGGTTTGAATAGTGATTTGGCTTATAGCGAATTAATAAATCATGTTCGTATCCCATGAATTTTGTAAGTTCTTGATTGGATAGTGTCACAGCTGTTCTTTGAGTAAAGAACAAATGGCTGTTAGAGCTAATTTCTAATTTAGGATTAAAAGATTTCGCTATAAATAAGTATGGATTAACTAGTCCAGAATTGTTTAAATCAGTTGGAAATTTTGTAAAAAAGTCCATGAAACCATTGAATAGATGTGCTACACCGTATAGCGGTACAAAATTATGATCTACATTTTCGATTGTTCCATTGTCACCGCTAAAAATTTCAGCTCCTAAACGTATAGCGATACTGTTGGGTAACGTATATTTAATTTCAGGTTGTAGATACCAAGCATTGATTGTTTTGTCGTTGTTATTTCTCCCTGATTGAAGATAACCACTAATTGTGGAGTACCATCTGCCACTCGAGTATTCAATCCGTCCGCCGTATGTAAATCTCCAAAGAATCTTTTCAGGATTTGTTTTACTCTGAAAGCCATCTGCAGCTATGATGCTAGTTGCCGTGAAATTTGGATTAATATTATACTTTAAAAAATGTACGGCCAGAGCTTTGTAATTTGACCAAGTACTTGGAGTAGCATTTCCTGGTGTGAGACTTAATTCAGTAGGTGTAAAATCAGTACCAAAAAAGTGCTCCGAAGTTTGATTAAAGGCTCCAATTAATTCAGAACTTAATTTCCCTTTATTGTATCTAAAATTGATGGCATCATGGGCATTACCATTGATTCTCCATTCATTTTCAGCAAAAAGGCGTTGGTTGTCAAGCATAATTCGTTGACGTCCTAAACGAATTGAAAAATTTTGCGTTATAGCTGGTTCTATATATCCTTCAAATAATTGAATAGTACCGTCTAACCCTCTGGGGTCATGTGAGCCCCAAATTCTTGCATCTTGGAAGGATATAATGGCATTTAAAGAGTTTCCATGTTGATAGTTTAAGGTTAATCTACTACGTTGGTTAACAAATGCAGCTGGTACAGAAGTATTAGTTGGTAAATTTCCGTAACCATCTCTATATTCAAAACGGTTTTTTAATTGTAAATCAACTTGGAAGGATTTGTCTTTTAGAGTTGGTTTTTCTTTAGTAATATAATTGGCACGAATAGAATCTGCTTCGTTTTGTTTAATAAAACCTTTTTGGATTAATAAGGTCAGAATATCATTTGTGGATTGTGCATTTGTTGTCCCAATGGTTAGAATAGATAATATTAGGAAGTATTTTTTTTTCATTTGGGTTTAAAATAATTTTCAGAGCAAATTTACAACTAATTCTATATAATTAGTAGAGTTTAAAATTTTTATATATTATTTTTTATTAATGAACCAATTGTGATGCCTTGCATAGCTTTTAGTGTTTCTTCTCGAATGGTTATTAATCCATGTCTTAGCGCACATTCTGTCTCGCTAGTACAGTCAGAACAAGGTTCGTAAAAGTTAAGTGATGCGCAGGGAAGTAGGGCAATCGCACCGTCAAAAAGTCGGTGGATATCAGCCAAAGTGATTTCGTTTTTGGACTTAATAAGATAATAACCGCCAAATTTGCCTTGTTTGCTTCCCACAAAATGAGCTCGTTTTAAGTCTAATAAAATCTGCTCTAAAAACTTTTTAGGTATGGATGCACCATCTGCAATTTCTATCGTGCGAGCAATATGGCCTGTGTCTTTTTCTGCAAGAAACAACAAAGCTTTTAAGGCATATTTAGATTTATGGGACAGCATTTAATACATTGTTTTTTACAAATATAGTAGTAATTAGATATAAAAAAAATTACCAACTTCCTCCTGAACCGCCACCAGAGAAGCCTCCGCCGCCAAATCCACCACCGAAGCCACCCCCTCCAAATCCGCCTCCAGAAGAACCACTTCCGAAGCCTCCACCAAATCCACCACTATTTCTTCCAAGATTGCTTAAGATGATAACATCAAGTAGGCTAGGGCCACCGCCACGAGTGCCAGAGTTGCCACTGCCACCGCCTTTGTTTTTGGAAGCTAGGATGATGATAAAAACGATGATAATAATGAATGGAAGGATTGGGAAATCTTGTTCTTTTTGATCTTGTTTTCTCTTGCCTTTGTATTTGCCTTTGAAAACGTCAATAATAGCATCAGTACCTTTGTCAAGCCCGTTGTAATAACTTCCAGCTTTAAATTCGGGAATGATAATATTTCTGGTTATTTCTCCACCAATCCCAGCGGTTAATCTATCTTCGAGTCCGTAACCAGGTGAAATCCATATTTTTCTTTCGGCTTTCGCCAATAAAATAAGCACACCATTATCGTCTTTTTTTGTTCCGCCAATTCCCCATTGGTGCGCCCATTTTGGAGTTAGTATTCCAATGTCTTCACCCTTTAAACTTTCAATGGTGATGATGACAATTTGGGTAGTAGTTGAGTCAGAATAGTGAATGAGTTTTTCTTCCAGTTGCACTTTTTCGGTACTGCTCAGAACATTAGCATAGTCATAAACCGAAGTTTGGAATTTAGGTATTTCAGGGATGGTAAATTGAGCAAAAAGAAACCCACTATTTAAGAAAAGGAAAGCATAAAGTAATAAATTCCAACCTGCATTCTGCCTTTTGCCTTCTGTCTTTTGCCTTTTTTCCATTATCCTTTTGATATTTCGTTTGATAATTCGTTGGTGTCACCTTCCTGATACGGAAAATATTTTTGCAATTGTTCGCCAGCCCTAGTGATGCCATCAATCAATCCTTGTTTGAAG
>JAHEBK010000227.1 GCA_024642295.1 Flavobacterium sp.
TTATGATTTTAGGAAATACCTGCACCCGTTCTTGTGGTTTTTGCGGTGTAAAAACAGGACGTCCTGAAACGGTAGATTGGGATGAACCAGAAAAAGTGGCACGCTCTATAAAAATCATGAATATCAAACACGCAGTTATTACGAGTGTAGACAGAGACGATTTAAAAGATGGTGGTTCCATTATTTGGATTGAAACTGTAAAAGCCATTCGAAGAATGAATCCTACTACAACTCTAGAAACATTAATTCCAGATTTTCAAGGTATCGAAAGAAACATTGACCGTATCGTTGAAGCCAACCCTGAGGTTGTTTCTCATAATATGGAAACTGTTCGCCGATTGACTCGTGAAGTACGTATCCAAGCGAAATACGACCGTAGTCTAGAAGTATTGCGTTACCTAAAAGAAAAAGGCATCAACAGAACCAAATCAGGTATTATGCTAGGACTTGGTGAACAAGAAGAAGAAGTATACCAAACCATGCGCGACCTTCGAGAAGTCAACGTGGATGTTGTAACTATTGGTCAATACTTACAACCAAGCAAAAAACACTTGCCTGTAAAAGAATTTATCACCCCTGAACAATTTGCTAAATACGAAGCATACGGATTAGAATTAGGTTTCCGTCACGTAGAAAGCGGTCCATTAGTTCGTTCTTCATACAAAGCACAGAAACATATATTATAATACAATTTATTCGGTTAGTCGGTTAATCGATTAATCGGTTAAAACAATTAACCGCTTAAACCTAAACAATTGAAAATACGCATTGCCATAAATGGTTTTGGAAGGATTGGACGAAATCTTTTCCGATTGCTCTTGAATCATCCTACAATCGAAGTCGTTGCCATCAACGATATCGCTGACACCAAAACAATGGCGCATTTGCTTAAATACGACAGTATTCACGGCGTTTTGCCAAATACTGTAAAAGCAGATGACAAAGGTATCATGGTAGATGACAATCATTATTTGTTTTTCCATGAAAAGAATATTGCTAATCTCGATTGGAAATCTCTTAACTTAGATTACGTAATTGAATCAACTGGTAAATACAAAACCTTTGAAGAAATTAACGCCCATATTTTGGCTGGAGCCAAAAAAGTAATCCTCTCTGCTCCTGCCGAAGTTGAAAATATTAAAACAGTCGTTTTAGGTGTCAACGAACATATTCTTGATGGTACAGAATCTATCATTTCTAATGCGAGTTGTACAACGAATAATGCTGCTCCGATGATCAAAGTCATCAATGAATTATGCGGAATTGAACAAGCCTACATCACGACCATCCACTCCTACACCACCGACCAAAGTCTGCACGATCAACCGCACAGAGATTTGCGTCGTGCCCGTGGAGCAAGTCAATCCATCGTGCCTACTACGACAGGAGCTGCCAAAGCATTAACTAAAATTTTCCCCGAACTAGACAACAAATTAGGAGGCTGCGGAATCCGTGTGCCTGTTCCTGATGGTTCATTAACTGATATTACATTTAACGTGAAACGAACAGTAACTATTGAGGAAATCAACGCGGCATTTGAAAAAGCGGCACAGACGAATTTGAAAGGAATCCTAGATTACACCGAAGACCCAATCGTTTCTGTTGATATTTTAGGCAACCCTAATTCTTGTTTGTTTGATGCACAACTGACATCAGTAATCGACAAAATGGTAAAAGTTGTGGGTTGGTATGATAACGAAATTGGGTATTCGTCAAGAATTATCGATTTGATATTATATACAACTAAAAAGGGTTAAGCATAAAAGTTTTTAAACACAAAGAACACTAAGGAGACGCTAAGTTCACAAAGATTTCTTTTATATGCGTTGCTTTTTTTAACCGTAAATGAATTAAGTTTTAATAGTAAAGCCTTTAAAAAATTTTTTTAATTTCTTTAATTTGTCAAATCTGTGTTGCTTTTTTCAACCGTAAAAGAGTAAAGTTTTTAACAGCAAAAGCCTCAAATATTTTTTTTGTAGATTTCTTTAATTTGTCAAATCTGTGTTGCTATTTATTTTTTAAAACTTGACACAAAATCCCTAATCAGTTTTTCAAATACTATTTCGTTTCCTAATAAATGACTCTTTATTGGCAAATAATATAGGTTTTCTTTAAGTACACTATCTTTCAAGCGTACATAATCTTTTTCGGTGGTGATGATGATTTTTCCTTTTGCTTTTGTTTGAATCTCTTCCAAGTCTTTATCTGAAAAATGGTGATGATCTGGATAGGTTAAACAAAGGTCTGATTGGTTTTTTAAGTAATCAAAAAAAGGTTTTGGCTTAGCAATTCCTGCTAAAAGGACTTTTTCTGTACTCAAAATCTCCTTTACTGATAGCTTTTTATTATCTGAATAAACTTCTTCATCGTATGAAATGGCGCTAAAAAACAAACTTTGATTGGAGCTTAGTTTTAACTTTTTCGCAATTGATTTTTGCTCTTCGACAGAAAGATTCGGGGGACATTTGGTAACCACAACAATTTTTGCTCGTGTTGCTCCAGTTCGTAATTCTCTTAAATTCCCCATTGGCAACAAATAATCATCGGCATACAAATCACCATAAGCAGTGAGTAACACATACAATCCCGCATTCACTTTACGGTGTTGATAAGCATCGTCAAGCAGAATGACTTCTGGCTTTGTAATTCGAGATAGTAATTGTTGAATACCGTTGGTCCGATTAGCATCAACAGCAACCTGAATATTGGGGAATTTTTGATGGTATTGAAAAGGTTCGTCTCCTAAAGTAAGAGCATTATCATTGGCTCCAGCCAAAACAAAACCTTCGGATTGGCGTTTATAGCCCCTACTCAAAGTTGCAACTTTATAGGTGTTGAATAACATTCGAACTAAATATTCAATCTGTGGTGTTTTCCCTGTTCCGCCTACACTTAAATTCCCAACAGCGATAACTGGCAAATCAAATGAAGTCGATTTCAATAGGCCTTTATCAAAAAGAAAATTACGAATAGTCGTAACCAAACCATATAGAATGGCAAAAGGAAATAAAAATTTTCTAATAAATTTCATTTTACAAAAATAGAATAAATTATCTTTGAACTTATACCCCTCGTTAATTAGATTCCGACTCAAAAAATTTAAATAAAAAACTGTGAAAATAAACGAAATCCTTTCCGTACTTGAAGAAATGGCTCCCTTAGGCTATGCCGAAGATTTTGACAATGTTGGCTTATTAGTTGGCAATCAAGAAGAGGACGCTACTGGTGTTTTGGTTTGTCATGATGCGCTTGAAAACGTGATTGAGGAAGCCATTGCAAAAAAATGCAATCTTGTTATTTGTTTTCATCCCATCCTTTTTGGTGGAATTAAAAAAATTACTGGCAAAAATTATGTGGAGCGTTCGGTATTGAAAGCCATTAAAAATGATATCGCTATTTATGCAGTTCACACTGCTCTAGACAATCATCAACGAGGAGTAAATAAAATATTTTGTGATGCGCTTGGCCTTAAAAATTGTAAAATTTTAATTCCAAAACAACATTATATTCGAAAACTGGTTACCTACACCATTCCCGAAAACGTGGTTAAAGTTAGAAAAGGATTGTTTGAAGCTGGCGCAGGAAACATAGGAAATTATGAAAATTGCAGTTTCAGTTCTAAAGGAATGGGGACCTATATGGGGAATGAGAATAGCAATCCCTCTATCGGCGCTCGGTTTGAATTTGTTGAAGCCAACGAAATCAAAATTGAAGTGACCTATGAAAAACATTTAGAAAGCAAAATATTAAAAGCACTTTTCAAAAATCATGCGTATGAAGAAGTGGCTTATGAAATTTTTGATTTACAGAACCAACATCAAAATATTGGATTAGGCATGATTGGGGAACTAGAAACTCCTATGGAAGAAAATGCTTTTCTACATTTAGTAAAAGACAAAATGCA
>JAHEBK010000228.1 GCA_024642295.1 Flavobacterium sp.
TTCATCGGTCCAAAAAGTATTGCCTGTTTTTAAGTCTAATTCCCAAGCGCCAATTTTATTAATCCGTTGGCTTTCATTAAATAAAGAAGAAATTTTTTTGAGTTCGTTGTTTTGTTCTTTTATTTCAAAAGTTTTTTTACGAAGCTCTAATAACTTGATGATTTGTTGGCCTAAAAGTCTTAAAGAGACTATTTGTTTCTCAGAAAGTGTTTTAGGGATATCGTCAATCACACAAAGTGTCCCTAGTGGAAATCCGTTTTCGTTAACTAATGGCACTCCGGCATAAAAAATCACTTTTGGATCACCAGTAACTAGTGGGTTGTCGTGAAAACGGTTATCTTTAGTTGAGTCTTCAATAATGAATATTTCACTTGGGGTGTTAATGGCATGTGCGCAGAAAGCGAATTCCTTAGGCGTTTCTTTGGCGTCTAATCCGTGATGGGATAAAAACCACTGTTTTTCATCTGTTACTAAACTGATTAATGAAATTTTAGTTTCGCAAATTTGCGCTGCCATTTGGGTTAAGAAATCGTAATCTTCACTTTCAAGTTCTCCGATTATTTTATAAGATTCCAGTGCCTTTAGTCTTTCTTGTTCGTTTTTTGGGATCGTAGGTTTTTTCATTTTTTGGAATTGCAGGTTTTTTAGAGCAAGTTGTCTTTTTTTTTGGGGGAGTTTTACAACTTTTAAGTTCTATAAAAGTAAGAATAATCAATTAAAAAACAAATTTTATTGCTAAAATAAAAAGTTAATATTTTATAGTCGGTGTTTTTAATGAGCTTTGATGAAGCCGAAAATTTAGTCTTACCGATTTTGATACATTTTCCGAGTTGGGGCTTGAAAGGAAGAAGTGTTTTTGTGTTTTTTAATAGCTGTTCAATTGATTGAAAGTAAATTGAATAAAAAATGAACTCCTTGGAATTCATTCAATAAAAAAGCTTGTTTGGGTTGTAAAAATTTTATAATTTTGCAACCCAATTTTATTATGTAAATTAAAGAAGAAGATGGATATTAAAAGAGTAGCAATAGACGCTGTGACTGAGAAGATTGTGATGAATGTAGTTCACATGGATTATAAAGGTCAAGTAGCTAAAAGAATCAACGAAAAGATGCCAATGGCACAAGTAAAAGGTTTTCGTAAGGGAGCTGTGCCTAAAGATCTTGTTGCAAAACAATATGGTAAAGGGATTAAGCAAGAGGAAGTAAAGAAAGTGGTTGATTTAGCTTTAGAGCGTTATATTCAGTCTGAAAGATTGAACCTTTTAGGTACTCCACTTCCTGTTGTAAACGAAGGTTTAGACTGGGATGCTGAAGAATTAACTTTTGAATTCGAAATTGGTTTAGTGCCAAATTTCGAAATAGATCTTGATGCTAAAAACGATATCGTAAAATACATCGTTACAGCTGATGATAAATTAATTGACGGTCAAGTGGAGCGTATCCAAAAACAATTTGGAAAAGCAATTCCACAAGAAGTGGTTGCTGCAGACTCTGATATCAACGGAGTTTTTACAAACGAAGCTGAAGGTATTGGAAACACTACTACAATCAATTTGTCTGTTTTTAAAGACCAAGCGACTGCTGACCAATTCATTGGTAAAAAAGTGGGTGACGTAGTTACTGTAAATACAAAAGGATTGTTTCAAGACGATCACCAATTGATGGACTACTTAAAAGTAGGTCACGATAACGTACATGATTTGGCAATTGATGTTGACTTTACTATTGAGGCTATCAATGCTTCTGAGCCAGCAGAATTGAACCAAGAATTGTTCGATAAATTGTTTGGTGAAGGTACTGTAGCTTCTTTGGAAGAATTGAAAGGAAAAATCAAAGAAGATGCTGAATCTCAATTTGCGCAACAAGCGGAACAAAAATTATTAGGAGATGTTACAGAGTTCTTAATCGAAAATACAAAATTTGATTTGCCAGAAGCATTCCTTAAAAAATGGTTGCAAACGGTAGGAGAGAAAAAATTGTCTCCTGAAGAAGCAGAAGTAGAATATGCACGTTCTGAAAAAGGATTGCGTTTCCAATTGATTGAAGGTAAAGCTATGGCACAGTCAGATATCAAAATCACTTTTGAAGATTTGAAAACGTTTACCACTAAAAACATCCGCCAACAAATGGCACAATTTGGACAAGCAAATGCTTCTGACGAAGAAGTTCAAGGAATTGTAGCTAGAGTGTTGTCTAACCAAGACGAAGTGAAAAGGCTTTCTGAGCAAGTTGTAGCTGAGAAATTGTTGGAGGTTTTCAAAGAAAAAGCAAACCCAACAACTAAAGAGGTAACTTACGAAGAATTTATTGCAGCTTCTTACGGAGAATAAGGTTTTGTAAAAGTTTTAAGGGAAAAGTAGAAAGGGATAAGGTTATATTCAAAGCCTACTTTTTTAAATTTTATGATTTTATTACAGATACTGTACAATAAAAAATAGTTATATTTGAGCGTCAAAGTTAATTTGACGCTCTTTGTTTTTTAGATTAAGGAATTATGTTCAATGTAGAGCAACCTTAAACTTTAAACTTTAAACTTTAAACTTTTTGAAAATGAATTACGGTAAAGACCCGAGAGCTGCGCTCGAACAGGCGAAGCAATTTAAAAAATTTGCTACAAAGCACCAAGGAGTAAATGCGATGTATTACGATAAAATCGTAGCAGCTATGAATCCTACAAATATGACACCTTATATCATTGAAGAACGTCAGTTGAATGTATCGCAATTGGATGTTTTTTCTAGATTAATGATGGATCGTATTATTTTCCTTGGAACAGGAATTGATGATCAAATTGCAAATATCGTTCAAGCACAATTGTTATTTTTAGAAAGTGCAGATGCTTCTAAAGATATCCAAATCTACATCAACTCTCCAGGAGGGAGTGTGTATGCAGGTTTAGGGATTTATGATACTATGCAATACATCAAGCCAGATGTAGCGACAATCTGTACCGGTATGGCAGCTTCTATGGGAGCGGTTTTATTGTGTGCGGGAGCCGCTGGAAAACGTTCGGCTTTGCCACATTCAAGAGTGATGATTCACCAGCCTTCAGGAGGAGCACAAGGTGTGGCGACTGATATGGAAATCAACTTAAGAGAGATGTTGAAATTAAAAGACGAATTGTATAAAATCATTTCTCATCATTCAGGACAAACATTTGATAAAGTTCATCTTGATAGTGAACGCGATTATTGGATGATTGCCGATGAAGCAAAAGAATACGGAATGATTGATGAAGTGTTGAGAAGAAGTTAAATTCAAAGTTTCAAGTTTAAGGTTTCAGGTTGTATAACTTGAAACTTTGAACTTGAAACCTGAAACAAAAAAAGAATGGCAAAAGAAAAATTAGAATGTTCATTTTGTGGACGCAAGAAGCCAGACACCAATTTGCTAATTGCAGGTATTGACGCGCATATCTGCGACAAATGTATCGAGCAAGCACATGGTATCGTTCTTGAAGAAATAAAATCAAGTAAAGGAGCGAATGTAGTAGGGGATTTGATTTTGCAGAAACCCAAAGAAATTAGAGCGTTCTTAGACCAGTACGTTATTGGACAAGATCAAACTAAAAAAGTAATGTCGGTGGCGGTGTATAATCACTACAAACGTTTAATGCAACAGCAAGAAGACGATGAGGTAGAGATTGAAAAAAGTAACATCATCATGGTGGGACAAACGGGAACAGGAAAAACATTAGTAGCTAAAACCATTGCGAAGATGTTAGATGTTCCGTTGGCTATCGTAGATGCAACGGTGCTGACTGAAGCAGGATATGTGGGTGAAGATGTTGAAAGTATTTTGACGCGTCTTTTGCAAGCTGCTGATTATGATGTGGCAAAAGCCGAAAGAGGGATTGTCTTTATTGACGAAATTGATAAAATTGCCCG
>JAHEBK010000229.1 GCA_024642295.1 Flavobacterium sp.
TTTATTTATTTTGTTCTAAACCTTAAAGCAAGTCTAAATTCATTTTTTTCAATCTAAAAAAAGAAAACAAGAATTGCATTATTTTAATAAACCGAGCAAATATATAATTCTGGTTCAGACTAAGCAATTTATTTATGAATTAATCTCAAAAAAAAGACTGCAAAAGTGCAGTCTTTACTTTTATTTGGCATAAATATTAACCTAAAATCGATTTCAAAGCATCATTCATCTGTCGAACAGCGTCAGCGCTCTTCGCAAATAATGCTTTTTCAGCATCATTTAATTTAATATCCAATATTTGTTCTACTCCGTTTTCACCTATAATACATGGAACACCAATACAAATATCATTTTGCCCGTATTCCCCTTCTACATAAACAGAGCAAGCAATCATTTTTCTTTGATTGTTCAAAATACTATCTACTAAAAAAGCAACAGAAGCTCCTGGCGCATACCAAGCTGAAGTCCCTAATAACCCGGTAAGGGTAGCACCACCAACCATCGTATCAGCTGCTACTTTTTGTAACGACTCCTCAGATAGAAATTGAGTTACTGGAATTCCGTTATAAGAAGCTAAACGAGTCAAAGGAATCATTGTAGTATCACCGTGACCTCCAATAACCATCGCTGAAACATCATTTACTGGTTTATCCAAAGCCAACCCTAAATAGGTTCTAAAACGAGAACTATCTAGTGCTCCTCCCATTCCAATAATTCTATTTTTAGGCAATCCAGTCGATTTCAATGTCAAATAGGTCATTGTATCCATAGGATTAGATACAATTACAAATATTGCGTTGGGTGAAAACTCTAACACATTCTGAACAACAGTCTTAACGATTCCAGCGTTTATACCAATTAATTCTTCGCGAGTCATCCCTGGTTTTCTTGGAATCCCAGAAGTTACCACGACAACATTACTATTGGCAGTTTTAGAATAATCATTAGTCACACCTGATACAGTTGTATTGAAACCAGTATTAGTAGCACATTGCATAATATCTAAAGCCTTACCTTCAGCAAAACCTTCTTTGATATCTAACAAAACCACTTCACTTGCTATTCCACGATAAGAAATTACATCCGCACAAGTAGCACCTACATTACCTGCACCTATTATTGAAACTTTCATATTAAAGAATTTAATTAGTTATTTAAAAGTCACTTAAAATAATGACTGGTCCAATTTACTAAATTAAGCATCAATATTTGCATAAACAGCATTTTTTTCGATGAACTCTCTTCGAGGTGGAACTTCATCCCCCATCAACATAGAAAACACACGATCAGCTTCAGCTAGACTATCAATAGTTACTTGACGTAACGTTCTAAAGTTAGGATCCATAGTTGTTTCCCATAATTGCTCAGCATTCATCTCTCCAAGACCTTTATAACGTTGAATAGCAGCACTTCCTCCCATTCTATCGTTAGCTTGATCACGTTGAACGTCATTCCAAGCATATTCTTTTTTATTTCCTTTTTTAACTAAATATAAAGGTGGAGCTGCAATATATACGTGACCTTCCTCAATCAATTCTTTCATAAATCTAAAGAAGAACGTTAAAATCAAAGTAGAAATGTGACTACCATCGACATCGGCATCACACATAATAATTACTTTATGGTAACGTAATTTTGAAAGATTCAATGCTTTACTATCATCTTCCGTACCTATAGTTACGCCAAGCGCTGTAAAAATATTTCGAATCTCTTCATTTTCAAAAACCTTGTGATGCATCGCTTTTTCAACATTCAAAATTTTACCTCTTAATGGTAAAATCGCTTGGAAATTACGGTCACGACCTTGTTTTGCTGTTCCACCTGCCGAATCTCCCTCGACAAGGTATACTTCACATTTTGCAGGATCTTGCTCTGAACAATCTGATAATTTTCCAGGCAATCCTCCACCACCCATTACAGTTTTGCGTTGCACCATTTCACGAGCCTTCTTAGCTGCGTGACGTGCTTGAGCAGCCAAAATTACTTTTTGAATAATAACACGAGCATCATTTGGATTTTCTTCCAAATAATTCTCTAGCATTTCACCTACAGCTTGACTTACCGGCGAAACAACTTCTCTATTTCCTAATTTAGTTTTTGTCTGTCCTTCAAATTGCGGTTCTGCTACTTTTACTGAAATAATTGCAGTCAATCCCTCACGGAAATCATCTCCAGCAATTTCAAATTTCAGTTTATCCAACATCCCCGATGCATCTGCATATTTCTTAAGGGTTCTTGTCAAACCACTTCTAAAACCTTGTAAATGCGTACCCCCCTCGTGCGTATTGATATTGTTCACATAAGAGAAGATATTCTCTCCATAACTTGTATTGTAAATCAATGCTACCTCTACTGGAATATCACCTTTTTCATGATCCATTGAAATAACGTGGGCAATAATTGGCTCACGATTTCCATCAAGGTAACGGATATATTCTTTTAATCCTTCAGTAGAATGAAACACTTCCGAAAGGAAATTTCCATCCTTATCCGTTTCTCTCTTATCTGTAAATGTAATTGAAATCCCTTTATTCAAGAAAGACAACTCACGCATACGAGCTGACAAAGTATCATAAGAATATTCAACAGTTTGCGTAAAAATAGTTGGATCAGGGTAAAAAGTTACAATCGTTCCTCTTTTAGTCGTTTCACCAATTTGCTTTACTGGATAAAGCGCTTTACCTCTTTCGTATTCTTGCTCGTACACTTTTCCATCACTACTGTGCACCGTGGCTCTTAAATGCGAAGACAAAGCATTCACACAAGAAACACCTACACCGTGTAAACCACCAGAAACTTTATAAGAATCTTTATCAAACTTACCTCCGGCACCAATTTTAGTCATTACAACCTCCAATGCTGAAACTCCTTCTTTTTTGTGCATTCCTACTGGAATACCACGTCCATTATCCTCAACAGATATAGAACCATCTTCATTTATATCTACTCTAATGGTATCACAATGACCTCCCATTGCTTCATCAATCGAGTTATCTACTACCTCATACACCAAATGATGCAATCCTCTAACACCTACATCTCCAATATACATCGAAGGACGCATTCTTACGTGCTCCATTCCCTCTAATGCTTGAATACTATCTGCTGAATAATTATTTTCTTTCTTGATTTCTTCGCTCATGTTTTTTATGCTAAAAATGTATTTTTTTGTCTAACGAACAAATATATAAAAACAGAACTTAGAACACGACCAAAATCCATTTTTAACGGTTTAAGTTATTAACAAAAATTGTCAATTTCGAGAGCAAAAAGCTATTTCAACAACAATATCAAAAAATCAATTTCAACAGTAGTGACAATGAGCCAAAAACACCTAATTACAAACCCTATTTAAAACCAATAAATTAAAACTTGACAATCTCAAAACTGTTTGTATTTTTGCTCCATGAATGATAATTTTATTACAGAATTTTTTGGTATTGGTATCCAAAATGGTAAAACCCCCGAAAACTTAGGTGTTTTATGGCGATCGGCTCAAAATTTAGGTGCCAGCTATATTTTCACCATCGGAAATCGTTATGCAAAACAAGCTTGTGATACGCACAATGCGGTGAAATCAATGCCTTATTTCCATTACGAAAACTTCGAAGATTTCTTTAAAAACTTACCCAAAGGCGCCCGCTTAGTTGGTGTAGAATTAGACGACAGAGCCGAAGATTTAGAAACTTTCGAACACCCAAGACGTTGTGTGTATTTACTAGGCGCAGAAGATAATGGACTGTCAAAAGAAGCCATTGAAAAATGCCATTTTTTAGTCAAATTCAAATCTGAAAAAAGTTTGAATGTATCTGTTGCAGGGAGTATAGTCCTTTATGATAGAGGACTTAATAAGCCGAGGTCGTAAAACTCAATAGCAAT